>JAGOJI010000122.1 GCA_017995195.1 Cloacibacterium sp. | reverse complement strand
CCTGTAGAACATCGGTAGAAATTGTACGGGGCATAAAAGCAATGTTCCTTTTTTTATTTTCTGAATAACTGAATAGTTCTGAATCTATACCAAGTCGCATTCTAAAAGTAGTGGCAGTGGGAAATGTATTTTCCAGATAATCTTGTGCATCCTGTGAACAAACAATTATAGCAGCTGTATCTTTATGAAGATAGGGGGTTTCCTGCATATCCTGAAAAAGCGAAAAATGATCGAAAGTGTAATAACAGTTCTGGTTGAATATTACTTTTTTCATTCCCATTTCTATTTGATGTATCTTGGGACCGTATATTTCAGGAAAAACAAGAATTGCATCCTTTTCTAACTTTACACTGAACATTTTTAAAAAACTCAAAGTAAGTTTTCTAAAAATATTCATCTTTTTATTGCTATACTGATACTTTAACTTTTTAAAAATGTACGGACTTAATTGTACCGGAACTTTGCTTGAAAACCAATTTTGATTTGCCCTTTTTTTGAGTAAAAGTACCGCATTGAAACCATTATTATTGAGTAACTCAACTTGCCGGTAAATGTGCTTTACACCCCCACTGGCAAATTTGTTGGTCGGGCAGATAAAATATATTTTATGATTCATGGTATGACAAGATTTTACTCACCCAGTTCCTAATGTAATACTTTTCGTAGATTGTTTCATTAACGTCCTCATATTCACTTTCAATAAAACTTTCAGGAATTGAAATATCTTCTGATGTATTTATATAAAGAATATTGCTTGGATTATAGAAATCATATTTCAAAATCTCTGGGTTGTTTGTAATCAATTTTTTTCGCAATCCTAGCGCTTCAAACGGCCTGAATGAAACTCCGCGCTGATGTTCGTGCACCAAATCCAAAATTATTTCGCTTTCGATATAGATCTGATGAGACTCCCTAAATGGAATAATCTGATGAAAGAACTGAATATTCTCCGGAAGCACGGTTTTCACTTTGCTCAATTCAGATTTGTATATGTACAGTTTAGCGAAAGACGGAATATTTTTTCTGTTAAAATACTCAAAAAATTTGATGAGGGTCTCTGTGCGGTTATCAATAGTTCCGAGATACGAAACTTTATACTTAGGTGTTGAAGGCTTACTATACTTAATAAAGTAGAAGTTATCAATTTTCAAGAAACCATTTTCCAAACAATCTTGCGGATCGAAACTGAATACTTTATCAAAAACATTCAAATTGTTTTCCTGTTGTGGAATTTTCTGTAGACTATCCCATAAAATACAAAATAGATTTGATGTTTTCTGTTTTAAAATTTGAAGCTGTGCAACAGTAAGAAGGTCATGCCTATTGATTATAATAAAATCGGTATACTGAAGATTCTCCAACCTCGCCGTAAGTTCTTTCTGAGCTTTTATGGTCTTCAAATTTTTATTAAAAAAAAGTTTCGAAAAAAAATTTTCAAATCTCTCTAATAAATTTTTGTATTTATAGCTTTCATTAAGTACAATATTCTGAACATTGCCATTACCGTAATTAACAAACCCATCATAAACGACCTCATTAAAACCATAATAGTCAGGTGCCATAAACAATATCTCTCTCCTCATCACTTCAAACTAAAAACAGTTTCCACCCAGTTCTCAAGGGTATATTTTCGGTAAATTTCTGGTGATAATTCCTGGTAACTGCCTTCAAAAAAAGAGGATGAAATATTCAACAAATCATCGTCGATAATCAGGATATTTTCAGGATTGTAAAAATCATAATCCTTAACTGTCGGATTATTGGTTATGATTTTCTTTTTCAGCGCCATGGCCTCAAAAATCCTGAAACTTAAGCCGGTTTGGTTTTCACGCATTAAATCGAGCAATACTTTTCCTTTACTATAATAGTTGGGAATTTCAGAATGTTTAATCCTTTTCCTTGTATATGTGACGGACGGATTAATCTGCAGGTTGAGGTTCTTTTTCCATGTCTTTTTGCCTACGATTACAACATGGCACGAGAGTTTTAAATCCTGTAATTTCCTGATAATTTTTGAAAGCAGAAAAATACGGTTATCAAAAGAAGCCAAATAAACCAGGTCATATTTCGGCTTTTCCTGAATTGTGATTTCGGATAAATAATTATAATTGGTGATGAGCTTAAAATGATGTCGCTGGGCATCATTTTTATCGAAACTGAAAATCTCATCAAACAAATCTACAAGATGATCGGCGGGGCAACGCGCTAAACTATCGTAGAGGTAAGCGATATATTTATTGGTGAACTTCTTGATTTCTTCGTGATATCTGCGTTCAATAAGTTCAGGATTAATTACCAAAATCTGATCCTGCTTACCTAGTTTCGCAAGCTGCTCAAGAATCATCTTCTGGCGCATTTCATTCTTAAGATTGCGCTGAAGAACAATTTTAGAAAAAGTATTCTTTAGCCTCGCCGGAAAATTACGGTGCTGATAAGCACCGATGTTGATATGGTGTGCATCAATGCCCTTTTTGCGCAGTTCATCAACAATATGAGCGTCGTAATTCCAAAAATCAAAACTGATAACACAGATTCTCATAGATAATTTCGGTTCGGTAATTTTTAGTAACGAATGTATATAAAAATAATTATATCTAAAATCATTTTCACTCGCTTTACTGCTGTTAACTTTACTTCTTTTTTATTTCCTTTTTTAAAGATTCATAAGTTTCGAATACGCTTAAAGTCTGCAACGCGGAGAGTTGATAACCCTCTTTGCCATCTAAAAACCCCAGCCGCAAAATATAAGTTTTGAAAAATTTAAATGCTGCTTTTACATATTGAGTTAAAACATTAAATTTCTTCCCCTTAGCAAAAAGTTCTTTCCCTTTTAAAACCCCGTAATGTATCATTTTCCTTCGGTAAGATTCATAATCATTTACAGAATAGTGCAGAAGTTTATTTCTGAGTTCTCCAACTGTACCGTTAACCTGCAAAGTTTCATGCACCTTTTTTTCAGCAATATACCTGCATTTGCTTTTCCGGAAAAGCCGGAAATTCTTATCGGTCTGCGTTCCCGAAAAATGTATTGGTTTGCCTGCGAAATAGAATTTTCGGTAAAAATAATAAGCATCTTTTTTTTCGGCAGCATTCATTTCACTGATGATCTCTGTACGAAGTTTCGGTGTAATCCGTTCGTCTCCGTCAAGAAAAAGAACCCAATCGTTTTTTGCTGAATCCAATGCCAGATTCCGCTGTTTGGTGAAATCTTCGAAAGCATTTTTAATGACTTTAACCTTAGGATTCTTTAATGCAATTTCTACCGTTCTATCTATACTGAAGGAATCCACAACAATAATCTCGTCACAAAAATCAAAACATTCAAGAACTTCCTGAATGTTTTTTTCTTCATTAAAAGTGATAATTAAACCGCTGATATGTTGTGTAAGATCCAAGTTTAATTTCTCTTAAATTCCAATACTGTTTTCGCAATAATTGCCACACAATCCAAAATCTCTTCTTCGGTGATCACCAAAGGCGGTGCCAAACGGATGATGTTGCCATGGGTTGGTTTCGCTAATAGGCCGTTATCGCGCAGTGCGAGACAAAGATTCCAGGCGGTTTTGCTTTCCGGAGTATCGTTGATGAGAATCGCATTCAAAAGCCCTTTGCCGCGAACACCGGTAATAAGATCGGTTTTCTCGATTAATTTTTGAATTTCCTTTCGGAAAATCTGGCCCAGTTCTTCGGCTCTTTCTGAAAGTTTTTCTTCTTCCACCACATTCAAAGCAGCTACCGCAACTGCACAGGCAATGGGATTCCCTCCGAAAGTAGAACCGTGCTGTCCGGGATGAATTACATTCATAATTTCATCATTAGCCAAAACCGCAGATACCGGATACATGCCACCGGAAAGTGCTTTTCCTAAAATCAGAATATCGGGCTGAACATTTTCATGATGACAAGCGATAAGTTTTCCGGTCCGTGCGATCCCGGTTTGTACCTCGTCAGCAATGAAAAGTACATTGTGTTTTTTGCAAAGTTCTGATGCCGACTTTAAAAAGCCTTCGTCCGGAACATATACCCCTGCTTCACCTTGAATTGGCTCTACTAAAAACGCAGCAATATTCTCTGAATCGTTTGCCAGAGTTTCTTCTAAAGCTTTTAGATCGTTGTACGGAATTTTAATAAAACCAGGCGTAAAAGGTCCATAGTTATTGTTCGCATCAGGATCATTAGAGAAAGATACAATCGTTGTTGTTCTTCCATGAAAATTGTTTTCGCACACTACAATTTTTGCAGCATTTTGCGGGACTCCTTTAACTTCATAACTCCATTTTCGTGCTAATTTTACCGCTGTTTCTACTGCCTCAGCACCGGAATTCATCGGTAAAACTTTATCGAAGCCAAAAAGTTCTGTAATTTTTTTCTCGTATTCTCCTAAATTGGCGTTGTAAAAAGCTCTGGACGTCAATGCTAATTTCTGAGCCTGGTTCACCAGTGCATCTACAATTTTGGGATGAGAATGACCCTGATTCACCGCCGAATACGCTGACAGGAAATCATAATACTTTTTTCCTTCAACATCCCATACAAAAACACCTTTTCCTTTTTCTAAAACCACCGGAAGCGGGTGATAATTATGGGCACCATATTTTTCTTCGAGTTCTATAAAATAAGACGATGTTTTGTTTACTGTATGCATATTTACGTGATTTTATACAGCAAAAATAATCATTTATTTCCAAGTAAAGTGAGCAGAAGTGATTAAGATATCAAAGTAAAAGCGGACTTTCGTTTGCAAATGTTAAAGTTCAGGAATTTAGTCCCGCCAAAGACTCAGTCAGAAGTTTTTAAAATAACTCAGAATAAGGTTAAAGATAAAAAAAACCGGCAGTAATTTGCCGGTTTTTTACTTTTCAAAAGAAAATTTTAGTGATCAAAATCTCTGTCCATCACAAAATCTTCCATAAATTTTGTAGTGTAATTTCCGGCAATATAATCTTCGTTTTCCATCAATTGTCTGTGGAAAGGAATGGTCGTCTTCACACCTTCAATATAAAATTCTTCCAGTGCTCTTTTCATTTTTGCAATTGCCTCCTCACTAGTCTGTGCTGTAGTGA
>JAGOJI010000045.1 GCA_017995195.1 Cloacibacterium sp. | reverse complement strand
GAAATGATTTGGGAAAATAATGTTAATTTTGAATCCATAAGAAGGTTTTTTTGTTGTACAACCTCAAAGATACTTTGAGTTACTTTAATTCCTTCTTATTTTTTTATTTAGGACGCTATTGAAATAAGGCTCTAAATTTTCCTTAAAATAGGGTTTGGCTTAATTTTTGTTAGCTTTTTGTAATTTTTTAATAATTTTTCTATAGGTTTATGAAATTAAAATATTTATGGGCTCTTTTTATGTTATTGAGCCTTACTACGAAAAATATTTTTGCACAAACTCTTACATATTGTGTGGACAACAATGCCCAATTTGGTGGTGGTTATTTTGGAGATACCGGAGCCGGAGGTACCACACCACATCTTAATTTTTATAGTTGGCCTACAGATCCTTATACTAATTTCGTTACAGGATCAGCACTATCAGCAGGAACTGCTAATCTTACTGTTACAGCAGCAACGGTTAATGGAAATAGTGTAATACGAAACGGAAGTGTCAACGCTACTACTATAGCAGCAGCGGTTACCAATCAGGAATATGCTATAAGTACTTTGACACTTTCTGCAACAAGCCCCATTTTATATCTCGATCGAATAACTCTTATTAGAGTTACAAGTTCTACTTATAGAGTAGATGTGGTAGATGATGCTAATAATATAACTACTTTAGTAACTAATGCTACAGCAGGAACCGGAGTCATAACCTCGGATGTAGCAACAGATTACCAAATGTCGCCGGGAAAAACCTATACCTTCCGTTGGTATCTTGCAGGAGCTACTACAATTAATTGGGATAATCCGCAATTTTTCTTTTATAATAAACCCACCTTGAGTAGCAGTACATTACCTGCAAATTGTGGAACTACTGTTACCAGTACAGCAGCCTTAAAAGCTTTGGTTACAAGTGCTGCCCCTACAGGCTATCAACTAAGAATTGTAAATGCAAGTGGTACTGTTTTGGCAGATGGCAATACTGTTGTTCCCGCAGGAACTTATTATGCTGTTTATTTTGATACCACTAACAACTGTTACCATCTTACAGCACCTATTACGGTAACGGCAAACCCTAACCCAACTATTACCGGAACAACCACTGTTTGTGTAAACGGAACTACACAACTAACCGGTTCCGGAACGGCAGCTACTACCAATCCTTGGACATCTAGTAATACAGCTGTAGCTACCGTAAGTTCTACAGGTTTGGTAACAGGCGTTTCTGCAGGTACTACTACTATTACTTATACCAATAGCAATGGTTGTTCTACAACAGCAACAATAACTGTAAATGCCTTGCCAACAATTACCGGAACTACTACGGTGAATGTAGGTTCTACTACTACCCTTACAGGAAGTCCCACAGGAGGTACTTGGTCTTCAGCAACAACATCGGTAGCTACGGTAAACCCCTCTACAGGTGTCGTTACAGGAGTTGCCGCCGGAACATCAGTAATTACTTATACCGCTACAACAGGCTGTACATCTGCCGTTACTGTAACAGTTACCAATATTACCATAGATGCGGTAGACGATGATTATATAAACGTTACAGTTGGGGGTACGAGTACTTACTCTGTTTTAGGAGGTAATTTTTTTCGTGTCGGCGAAGATACTTATAACGGTTCTGCATTGTTTAATCTAAGTTCAATAATTATCTCTCAGGTATCTACAAGTCATGCAGGCGTTACTATAAATACTACAGATGGTAAAATTAATGTTGCTGCCGGTACACCTACAGGTACCTATACGCTTGTGTATAGAATCTGTGCTACTGCCAACTCTGCGGTATGTGATACGGCGACCACAACGGTATTTGTAAATAATGGTAATATTACGGCTGTGCCCAATGTACATAGGATGTATGGCAATAACAATATATCCAATGTAACCGTTTTGTATTCACCTAGTGCTAATGATTTACTAAATGGAGTAACCGCTACCACTAGTACGGTAAGCATTATGCCTATAACACTACCTTCTGGTTTTACTATTGATTCGAGGGGCTATATTGTAGCAGGTAATACGGTAGCTGTTGGAGTATATGATATAACATACAAAATTTGCGAACAAGCCAATGCTACCAATTGCTCTGCAACTACCGAGAGAGTTACTATCTTAGCCAATCAGGCATGCTACATACCTGGAGCTACAGGTACAGCATTAGAAACCAAAGTGGGCATTACCACACTTAAAAGAGCAGGTGCCGACAATGGCAATTGGCCGATGCTGAGAAATGGTGGACATCTCGTTTTAGAAGCACCCAGAAAAGGATTTGTAGTTAATAGAATGCCAAATCCTGAGACCGCTATCGGAGCCAATGCTGTAGAAGGAATGATGGTATACGATACCGATGATTTTTGCCTTAAAATTTATGTAAACGGAGCATGGAAATGTTACCAAACTCCTACTTGTCCTTCTGAATCAGGCTTCACACCATCCTAAAAGATGGATAATAGAGAATTGAAGGAAAGCACCTAATAATTTAAAAATACATAAATCGCCCTATCCAAATCTTATTTTGGGGCATCTAAGGGAATAATGAATAATTGAAAACATAAGTCTTTGACGGTGGTTTAATAATCAAAAATATAGAGGAATGAAAAATAAAATAATAGCAATAATAAGCCTGTTCTGTGTTTCACTTACTTATGCACAGGTAGCTATAGGGAAGGCATCGGTGTCTTCTCCGGCAGTATCTTTAGAATTTGGATCAGAAAACAAAGGGCTTATTCTGCCTTGGGCTTTGGGAGTAGAAGCCAGTGACGATTATTTTACTTATTTTTTCAACGGAACTCCAGGAGATCCTATGACTCAACAGCCAATAATCCCCGGCACTATAGTTTATGATGCTTTAAGATACAAAGTAAGATTTTACAAAGGAGATACCAACACTTGGTTTGATTTAACTCCAACTATAGCTACAGTTCCACCTGCAGAAGTTGTTTCTTATAGAACTAGTACAGAAGTAAATGACGGTAGAGATTTTTTATCTCCCGGAAAGGTTATTATCTCATATAACCAAGCCATCAATACATCTACTGTTCCTGAGGGAGTTTTGGTATTGGCTGATGTAGATAAGGCTATGGTGCTCCCTCTAGTAGAAAATCCGCATCTCAACATTATTAATCCTTCTGCAGGAATGGTGGTGTTTGACTCACTATCCAAAAATTTAATGTTTTACAATGGTGAAAAATGGTCTTTTTGGAAGCCTTAGGCTTTATAGAAGGTTAAGAGAAGTTAGAAAGAATTAAGGTGGAGTTTTGTCATAACTTGTACAGTTAGTGAGGTATTAGCTTTTAATTGGTCTATCTAAAAAACAATCCAAAAATGATTTATTTCTTTGTGTTAAAATTTTTTATTAACCCGATCGGGTTAATTTAGAAGAGAAAAAGGAGAGAAACTTAAAAAATTTCTCTCCTTTTTTATAGTTGTATTTGTAGGATTTATTAATCTATACTATCATGTACAATTGAAGTCTATCTTCTTAGCAAGGCATCGAAAGTGTTTCCTTGGCGAATATCTCCTGTATTGTAGCCTTTCAGAAACCATTCTTTTCTTTGGGCAGATGAACCATGTGTAAAACCTTCCTGATTAACGTATCCCTGAGAACGCTTCTGGATATTATCGTCACCTACAGCCTCTGCCGCATTAATGGCGGCTTCTATATCTCCGGGTTCCAAGATATTTTCTCTTTCGTTGGTTTTGCGAGCCCACAGGCCGGCATAGAAATCTGCTTGTAATTCGCTGGCTACGGAAACTCTATTTACTTCAGTCTCCGAATATTGTCCACTATTTCTAATTCTATCTACTTTCTCTATAGTTCCCAAAAGCTTTTGAACATGGTGTCCTACTTCGTGAGCCATAACATAAGCTATTGAAAACTCAGTAACTTTTGCACCAAATTTATTTTGTAATTCTCCAAAAAAGCTCATGTCCATATAAATGGTTTCATCGGCAGGGCAATAGAAAGGTCCCATAGCAGCTTGTGCCGTTCCACAGCCGGATTGTGTTATGTTTTCGAACATTACCACTTTGGGTTTTCTGTATTGCATTCCGTTTTCCTGAAAAATTTTAGTCCAAGTTTCTTCGGTTTCAGCAGTTACCATTTGTACAAACTGTTTTACTTTAAGCTCATCTGCAGTAAGTTGTCTTTGTTCAGTAGATGCCTCGCTTCCTAAGTTTCCGTTGAGTACCATAGAAGGGTCACCTCCCAGAAACATGATGATAATGGCAATAATTAAAGTGCCTAAACCTCCGCCTACAAGTAAGCCACCTCCGCCACCTGTTCCTCTGCGGTCGTCAACGTTTTCACTTCTGTCTTCTGTCCATTTCATAGTTTTGAGTATTTAAGTAGTTATTTTTTACATTACAAAATCAAGTACATATTGGGCTTGATTTTATTTTTATCAAAAGTAAAAAATAATCAAGTTTAATTGATGATAAAAATTAACTATTTTGATTTTTTAAACCTAAAAATATTATGTAACAATATTATTTAAAGATATTCATGTTTTCATCATAAATAGGGCTCTGTATTCCAAGAAAATTCAAAACACTATGAAACACGTGATTTTGAGATAGTGTTTTGTTGGGTTTTAACTGTTTGGAATGATCAGAAACCCATACAATAAAAGGAATTTCATATTGTTCTTTTGGAGCAATACTCATGGGAACTCCGTGCATATAAAGGTTTTTTTCGCCCAAAGATTCCCCGTGATCCGATACAAAAATCATAGAGCTGTTATAATCTTTCAATTGTTTTAAATTCTCTATAATACTGTGTAGCAAATAGTCTGTATAAACAATGGTATTATCGTACGCATTGATGAGTTCTTCTTGAGAGCAATTCCCCAATTCAACACTATTACAAACGGGTTTGAAAGTTTCAAATTTTTTAGGATATTTTTTGCTGTATGTTGGCCCATGGCTTGTACTGGTGTGCAGAACAATCAAGATTTTATTTTTTTTGCTTGCTAATATTTGTTCTTTCAATCCACTTAAAAGAAGCTCATCATAATTACAGTTTTCGCCTTTGCAATTGGGCATCAAAACTTCTGTGTTTTGATAATTTTTTATATGAATTGGTGGTTCTCCCCAATTGGTAGTTCTCCAGACAACCTCCACGTTATTCCTATTCAAATAATTGGGAAGAATTTCATACAATTCGCCTGTATCTTTGTGTTCCAAAATACATTTTACACCAGCGGTAGTATATGTTGCACAAGATGTAGCATTGAAGTGAAATACATTGGGAGTTTTAGAAAGCAACGGATTCGTATTTTTGTTGTATCCGTATAAAGAAAAGTTTTGGCTCCTCGCAGATTCTCCTATTACCAAAACAACAACAGATTTTTTATCGTCTTTTATAGTTGCATTGGGCAACGGAATTTCTTTTTTATTGGCTTGGGCTTTGTGTTTAAAATGGAGAACCGTATTTACCGAATAAGACCAAGGCATTGCAAGTCCTCCCAAAGTTTTAGAGTTTTTATCAATCCACAGCCAATTGCTTGCGTTGGCAAATGCAGTAACGGCACCGAACAATAGAACGAGCCCTGATGTTGTTAAAAATCTCCTCAGTGTCACATTTACTATTGAGGACTTAATGATGTAAATGCCGGGTAGCAACCCAAGGAAAATTACGTATAAAACCAATTTCAAAGAAAAGAAACTGCTTGATTCTTGGTAATTGGTATTGAAAACATTGCCAATCATACTCTCATCTATAATTACACCGTAAGTATTGATGAAATACACCGAAACTGAACTAATAATAAATGTGATAACCAATAAAAATTTTCCAACAAAACGCGATAAAAAAAGGAATAGGTAAAAAGCCCAAGCATTCAAAATCAACATTAAAACTACCAAGGAAACAATCATCATAACTCCATTGAAACTCTTATAATCAACGTTGTTCAATACAAATTTGAAGAACGGATAATGGAAGAATAAAAAATTAAATACGCTTAAGATTAAAGCGAAAGGAGTAATCTTTATTTTATTTTTTAACATAAACTGTAGTAATTTTATATAGCGAAATAAGCAAACCGATTAAAGAGAAATAGAATATTACCAAATTTTCAGCCAATATTTTGCTAACTAATATAGCCGAACAAACTATAAACAGCAGAATGAAAAAAGGATAGTATTTTTTGTTGCCAATCCAACTGAAAATATGAATTTTCCTCATGATAAAAATTCCCAACAAACCCGAAATATACCCCAAAATACTGCCAACAACAACATCAATAGGGTAGTGTGCACCAACTCCCACTCGTGTAAATGCAACACTAAAGCCTATTATGAGTATAAGTAAAGTCCAAAAAATTGATGAATATTTTTTTTGGGCATCAATGCAAAAAGCAAAACAGTAAGAAAAGTAAAAACTGTAATGGAATGCCCCGAAGGTAAACTGGAGTGTCCGGGCAAGGCTTTTCCTATGATTACAAAACTACTATGGTCAAAAGTTGCAGCAGGTCTGGGAACTGAAAACCAATTTTTTAACCCGGTTGAAAATATTAATGAAAATAAAGATGCAAAAATGAGAGCTTCCCACATTTTGGGAGCCGGCACAATGAAAATACTGAGGATAGATAGAAAAATTAATGCGTCACCAAGCTGTGTCAAATTATAAATAAGATTCGGAAACTGTGATAATTTGGAATTAAGAAAAAAGAAGCAATCCTTTTGAATTTGTGAATAAGAAGCGGCATCTGACACATTTTGAAAGGCAAGAAAAAACGTAATTACTGCCAACAAAAGTATAGGCAATCCCAATAAAGAAGACTTAAGATGTGCAAAATTGTAGGCTACTCTATAGTTCATGATGTTTTTTTGGATTGATTCGGAGAATGATTAGATTCAAAATTAAAGAATTATTTCAGTTTCCTTTTAAAATCAATCATTTTAAGAGCAGTTATGCCTGCTTCAACTCCTTTGTTCCCCAATACACCTCCACTTCTGGCAATGGATTGTTCCTTGGTATCATCTGTCAGTACACAGAAAATAGTGGGAACATCTGTTTGTACGTTGCAGTCTTTTATACCTTCTGCTACTGCAGAACATACATACTCAAAATGTGGTGTTTCTCCTCTAATGACGCAGCCAATTGCAATAACAGCATCAAATTTGCCATCTTTGCACAGTTGCATAGAGGCGAAACAGAGTTCGAAAGCTCCCGGTACATAAAAAACCTTGATATTCTCTTCTTGCACTCCTTCTTTTTTCAGTACTTCTAATGCACCGTCTCGAAGGTTGAAGGTTACAAAATCATTCCATTCAGAAACTACAATGCCGATGGTCATCTCATCGGCATTTGTTATATGGAAAGGCTTGTAATCCGAAAGATTTACTGTTGCCATGTATTATTTTTTATATTTAATAATATTTTACCATTTCTATATAAGCATCTGAAGCACCACCATCATAATCCTGATATTTCTCGTCAATAGAAGTAAAATGTTTTTTAGCAACATCATTTTTCTTCATTGCCAATGCCATTAGTCCTGCTTTTCTTGTAAAATAGTAGGACGTATAGGCATCATCGGAAGCGGAGATGGCTTTTTCAAATTGAGACAAGGCATCGTCGTTTTTGTTGAGGTTTGCCATACAATCTCCCATTGCACCATATTTCAGAGCCATAAGAATTTTGTTTTTGGAACTGAATTTATCCAACAAATCGTATGCTTTTTGGAAATTCCCTTTTTTAAATTCCAATAATCCTGCGTTATAAGCCGATAATTTACCTGCATCGGTACCGGAAAACTGATCGTAAGTTCCTTTGAAACCGGGATTAGCAG
This sequence comes from Cloacibacterium sp., assembly GCA_017995195.1. Classification (GTDB taxonomy): domain Bacteria; phylum Bacteroidota; class Bacteroidia; order Flavobacteriales; family Weeksellaceae; genus JAGOJI01. The sequence goes on along the minus strand of JAGOJI010000045.1, from coordinate 9,479 downwards.
CCGATTTTCCACCTAATGCCAAGTCGTCTTTCCCTTCCGAAAGATTTTTTTGTGCAGCAAGATAATTCATGGTAGCCTCATTATTTTTAGGACCTTCCACAAAGTGTTGATAAGCAAAATATCCTAAGATGCCCGCCACCAAAACACCGAAAATAATTCCTAATTTTTTGAAGTTTTTTTCGATAAATTTTTCTGTATTTAAGGCACTTCGGTCTAAATCCTGAAAAATTTCTACGGTTTCTTTTCCTTCTATCTCCTGTTTTTTATGCTTGTCTGCCATATGTATTTAAAATTGAATTGCAAATTTAATGCTTTCGTATTGATATACAAAATTATATAGTAAATTTTGAATTTTAAGAATATTTAGATTTGAAATTTATTTTTAATATTAAGGATTTAAGAGCATTTTTCTTAAATTTTCTTCATCTAAAATCAATATGATAAATTCCTTTGTTTGCCGTTGCGATTAAATATCTTCCCGAACTGAGGGTTACTTAATTAATGTTAAATATTAAGAGTAAATAAAGTTTATTTAAAAATTTAAACATTCTAAAACAGAATATCCCGATTCAATATTTTAGATATATTTTCATTAATCTGATTTTGAATACCCTCTATACTTATTTTTTTGATTTCCGAAAGAAGATGATAAAGCTGCTGTATGTCTATATCAGCATCATCTGTCTCCAAAAGAATTCGCTCCAAAGGTAGTTGAATAACAGATTTTTGGAGTGGTTGGTTGTACAACAATGATTTTCCGAATGACAAATAAAAACCTTGCTGAACTAAAGATTGTGCAAGTTCGTGCTTTTTGTTGAAGCCGTGCACTATCATGGGTACTTTTGCCTCTTTTTTGTAGGTAAGCAATTGAGAAAACCTGCGAACACAGTGAATAATAATCGGCTTTTCTATTTCGTTTGCCCAAAGAATTTGTTTCAGGAAAATCTCTTCCTGTAGGTTTTCATCGGTGTTTACCAAAGCATCTAACCCACATTCGCCAATGGCAACACAATAAGGGTGTTGCGAAATCTTCTTTATTGCAGCGAGTTTTTCATCAATATTGTTATCAATGTCTTTGGGATGAACCCCTACGGAAAAATAGCTTTTCGGAAGCTCTTCGGAAAGGAAGTAATTATATATTCCGAATGTATTTTTTTTGTGATGATGAAAGTCGAAGAAATACATACTTCAAAAATAAAATAAAAATCCCATTCTTGCGAATGGGACTTAGTATAACTGAATAAGAAAAATATTATGCGTCGAAGTCAGCATCTGTTTCTACAGATACTTTTTCTCCTTCTTCTTTAGATTTTTCTTTATCTGCTTTTCTTTGAGACAATCCTTCTTTAATAGAATCAGATACTACGCTTAGAAGCATATCGATTGATTTAGAAGCGTCATCGTTCCCTGGAATTACGAAATCTACTTTTCTTGGATCCGAGTTGGTATCTACGATACCAAAAACAGGAATTCCTAATTTTTTAGCTTCGGTAACTGCAATATGTTCTCTCATAATATCTACCACAAAAATAGCAGAAGGAAGACGCACCATGTCTGCAATAGAACCTAAGTTCTTCTCCAAATTGGCTCTTTGTCTGTCTACTTGCAACCTTTCTTTTTTAGATAAAGTTTCGAAAGTACCGTCTTTCTTCATTTTATCGATGTGGTTCATTTTCTTTACCGCCTTTCTAATGGTTACGAAATTGGTTAACATTCCGCCCGGCCATCTTTCGGTAATGTAAGGCATATTAAGCTCAGAAGCGTGTTTTGCCACGATTTCTTTTGCTTGTTTTTTGGTTGCTACAAAAAGAACTTTCTTACCAGCAGAAGTTATTTTTTCTAAAGCTGTGCAAGCATCGTCTAATTTTACAGCGGTTTTATGTAAGTCGATAATGTGAATACCGTTTTTCTCCATGAAAATATATGGAGCCATATTAGGATTCCACTTTCTGGTCATGTGACCGAAGTGTACACCTGCCTCTAATAGGTCTTTTACTTGTGCTTTTGCCATTTTGTTTGTTTTTTGTTAGTTTACGTTCCGCTTTTTGCAATCAACTTTTCTGTAGATGGGAGAAAAGTTTGGATGCTAAACTTAACGGGGCAATTTTTAATTTTGATAATAGAGCCAAGAACCAAGATTTCTGAAAATCTCGAATCTCGTATCTTTTTGATTAACGTTTTGAGAACTGGAATCTCTTTCTTGCTTTCTTCTGACCTGGTTTTTTTCTTTCTACCATTCTAGCGTCTCTTGTAAGCAATCCTTCCGGTTTTAGTTTTAACCTAAACTCTTCGTTGATGGCACACATTGCTCTAGAAATCCCCAATCTAATGGCTTCTGCCTGACCGGTGATACCTCCTCCGAAAACGTTTACCGTAACATCATACTGTCCTACGGTTTCTGTCAATAAAAACGGTTGGTTGAGTTTGTAAACCAACATATCTGTGCAGAAGTAAGTTTTAGCATCTTTTCCGTTTACAGTGATATTTCCGGTACCCGGCTTCACGTAAACTCTGGCTACAGAAGTTTTTCTTCTTCCTATCTTGTGAACTATAGACATAATTATTTGATTTCGTTAATGTTAATTACTTTAGGCTGCTGAGCTTCATGCTTATGCTCTGTACCTTCGTACAGATAAAGGTTTTTGAAGATGGCTTTACCCAATCTGTTTTTTGGTAACATTCCTTTTACGGCATATTCCATCAATCTTAGATTGTTTTTTTTGTGTACCTCTTCAGCAGTTAACGATTTTTGTCCACCAGGATATCCCGTGTGCCAAATATATTCTTTGTCTGCCCACTTGTTGCCGGATAAGGCAACTTGCTCTGCGTTCAAAACGATTACATTGTCTCCACAATCTACATGTGGGGTGTAATTCGTTTTGTGCTTACCTCTCAAAATCTTCGCAACTTTAGACGCTAAACGTCCCAGTGGTTGCCCGGCAGCGTCTACCACAACCCATTCTTTATTAGCGGTAGCCTTGTTTGCCGATACTGTTTTGTAACTTAATGTATTCACAATTTATCGTTTACGATTAAACATTATTTTCCCTCTAAGGGTCTGCAAAGGTATAAATATTTTTTGAATTGGAAAAAGATTTGAATTGTAAAAAAAGAAAAATGCTCTTTTTTATGTCTTATTTTTACAGTTGTATGTAGAAAAACCACCCAAAATATTGATTGTTAACACTGTATATAAGTTGGTTGTTCTACAACTGTAGCATATAAAATATAAAACTCATTTACTCAAGATTCATGTATTGAGATATTGTTTTTTTATTTGTTAAAAAAAATAAAAAATCTAAAGTATGTTGGCACAATAATTGTTTGTTTGGAAATACTATTAAAAACACAATACAAATAAATTTTTTTGAGGAGATAGCGTTTTTCTATCTCCTTTTTTATTTTCTAAGGGATTTGTTTCCCCTTAGACTTGCTAATAAATAGTACGCTACAAACACAACCGAATATTTCATCACGGTAGAAAGTCCTTTTTCTACATCGAAGAAAAAAATGCCTAAGAGAACCAAAAAGCAGATTCCGATAAAAGAAATTCCTAATTTTTTAATCAGAGAAAAATCTTCTCTATCCAAGAAATGAGCCATACCCCAAGCTAATCCGAAAGAGAAGGCGTTGTACAAATTCAGTTCAATGCTTTCTATGGGAAATAAAAAATAATTTAAGGCAAAACTCAAACCGGTTCCGGCGATGGTGTATAATAGAGCGTTTTTCATTCAGAAATGTATGTTGGGTACAAAAGTATTATTTTTTTAGCCAAGTAAAATATTCATATACTTTATAGATGTTGTTGGTTGATACTTGGGTCTAAGCCAACGACTTTGACCTGCTAACTCCGAACTTAACGAGTTTACACCTAACAACTTCAAGCCCTACTTACGCTATTTACAAATCCCGTCAATCCATTCAAACAATTCTTTCAGGTCGTAATCTCCGCTGTGGGGTTTTCCCCATGGGAGTGCAAGGTTTACGTGGTAGCCTTTGTTTTGGAGTTGTGTAGCGAGGATAACCGATATGGCAAGCCCTGTATCTTTGTCTTTTGCCCCGTGGCGGATACGCCAATGCTTGGAAGTGGTAGTGTTGGGTTGCCCAATGTAATTCATAGGATTCATCATTTTTACGATTTTCTTGTCGGCTGTTGTAGCGGCTAATGTAGAATTATTTGTAGAGAAGTCCGTGAAGTGCTGTTTGTCTGTAGTTGCTGTACCAAACAACATATTCTCTGCCGATGAAAGATCCAACGCATCAAAAGCCGGAGGCGTTTTTTGGCGTTCCATATATCGGATATAAGCATCGTAATCTATTTGAGTAACTTTTCCGTTGAGGATGGTTAAAAAAGTGAATGAAGACAAGTCGGTTCCATCATCTAAAGCCTTTTGTGCCGAGGCTATTACGTAGGATTTTACCCAATCTTTAAAGTTTCCGTTCCCATCAGATTCTAATGTAAGCAAATTTCCGTGGGTATCTTTTAGTTTTAGGCTGTTGAGATAAGCCGGAAACAAGTCCTTTAGTTGTGCAGATACCTCAATTTGTTTCTCGTTGAGAGAAGATGCTTGAGGGTTGTTTCCTGCCATTGGTCCTCCTTTTTTATAGGCATTTATCCCGTTGAATTGCCATTCGTAAGCCATATCTGCGTGGTCGAGATTGGTAATCGGGCAATAAGCCGAAACAGCAAAAACATCGTCTTTAGCCTTTGCGGCACCCAACGCTTCTAAATAAGGTTCGTAATCCGGATTGTTACCCGTAGCTCCCAGTAGGGCAGACATGGCACCGCCTGCACTGGTACCGTTAGAAATTATTTTATTGGCATTGCCCGGCATTTTTTTGTCGTTGAATTTTAAATAGCGGATGGCTGCTTTCAAATCTACCAAACCTGCGGGTGCTTTGCCGGTATATATGCTGTTTTTATCTTTGGAGGTTCTTCCTCTCGCTCCTGCCGATGCTACTATATAACCTTTGGATAGGGCGACTACAATAGTAAGTGGTTTTGGCGAAGCCAAGCCTATGGAAGGCATTCCTTCGGGTCTTGGGGCGTTTGTAGGCTGTATTCCACCATTGATGGGAGGCATATTCCCCATAGGATTGTCTTTGGTCGTTCCCGGTAGAGCCGGCATATAGCCTCCTACTTTATTAGGAAAGAAAATAGGGACTGTTTTTGCGGTATAACCATGAATGCTTTTGCCCATAAAATACTCTTCCGGAATGTAAATATTCATTTTTTGGTATGCGGTATCTACAGGATTTTTTACATAAACCAAGTTTTCGTAGGCTCTTACTTTGAAGGTTTTGCCCTCGTGAGTCAAGGTTTGTACAACATAGTTCTTAGGGTTGAATGTAAGGTTGTATGAAGGACTTTGAGCTTTAGAAAAGCCGATTAATCCGAATAAAAGGAGAGATAAAAAAGGTTTCATATTTTTTGGAATATTTATTTTAATTAAAATGAATGCTTAAGTAGAAGTAAATTTAAACAAAAATTAATCCTACATGAAGATTATTGAGTGTATTTAACAGGTTGTATTGTTCAAAATAAAATTTATACATATTGGGTTATGAAGCCTCACGCCCGAGAAATCAAGATCCACATTAAATTATAAAAAAGAATATTGTGCAAGAAATTCCAATTTTTGAGTAATATAGTTGGGCTTTCCGGTAACTCTTTCCATCATCCAAAAAACAGAAGAAATAAGAGCCAAAGAAGCCAACAATACCCTTAAATAATCGTATATTTTAAAACGACTCCAATACAACAGGAGAGGCATTACCAATACAATAATCAATAATTGCATGATTTCGATTCCCAAGTTGAATGCCAATAAACTAAGGGCTAATCTTACGGAGCTTAAATGAAGTTCGGACAAGACCGTAGAAAAGGCAAGACCATGAATTAAACCAAAACACGCAGCAACCCAAACTTCCTTTTGCGGAAATAGAGGAATAATGGCATGAACAGCTGTAACAAGAATAGAAAAAGCAATGAGAATTTCTATGGGATTCACAGGAAATTTTGCGATTCCTAATGTAGCCAATACCAACGTAACAGAATGCCCTATGGTAAATGCTAATGTAACTTTCAGGGTTTTAGAAACAGAGGTCTTCAGATTTTTATTTTGAATCCAAGTTCTGCCAAAAGGCAACAAAGGTGCTGTAAGCAATAGCATTAAAAGAAACATAAGATGGTCTATTCCTTCGGAAATGTGTTTCATGCCGAGCTTTAGCATACTTATAAATCCTTTTTGAATATTCCCTTTTTCCAACTTAATATTCAGTGGAAGCACTTTCCCTGTTTTGGTATCTGTGCTGATGTCCCCGATTTCATAATGTCCTTCTCCTATCTTTCCATTTTCCCAATCCTGCCGAATACTTACCAATATTTTGTGGGTAACTACCTGATGTACCACCGCATCATAAAAAAGATTAAAATTTCGGAAGTCGGCGGTGTTTTCAGGGGTTATTTGTGCATAAGCGACCAATTCATGATAGATACCTGTCGCTGTTTGTTCGGCACGATCTATTTTCATATTCATGAGTTCTAATTTCCATTTTTTTCCGTTCTTTCCAAAGAAAACAATGTGTTGCTCGAGGTATTTTTTTAGTCCGACTTGTTGCTCCTGAGAAAGATGTGTGGTTTTTTCGTCAAGAGGAAAAGAAACGGCGTACTGTAACTCTTTGAGCGGAATTTGAATTTCAGCATTTATTTTTTCGGGGTGAATATCCAATAATACCACCGAATTGGGCATTGGGTGTGCCTTCAAAAGAAATATGCCGAATAAAGACAGAAAGAGAAAAAAATTCTTCATGAAGTAAGGTTTTTATTAAAACTTCTGCCTAAGCTCTTCATGAACTTAGGCAAAAGTGAAAGATTTTATAATCGAGGATTGGAAATTAAAAATTATGCTTTTTAGCTTTTAGTACCTCCATAGTCATTTACACGGTTCTCCAAACCGAGTGATAATGAACACCGCTCAAAACAATACCTCCTTGAACAGTGAACTCAATCCAAACATGAGGGCCATCAATTCTGAAATAATCATTTTTAGTAGACATTCCGGTGGTTCCGCTGTACAAAATATAAGTGTTGTCAATCTCTGAGCTATAGGTAGCAAAAATACTTGCCGCATTGGCATCATCAATGTCATACACATAGGTTTTAATAGCATTGAGAACCAATTGTTTCTGTGCGGCGGTAAGGCTGCTGCACTTCAGTCCCGCAGATGTGGTCGGGAAAGCCCAGTTGTTGTTTGGTCCTAACACTAAGTCCGTAAAAGTAGAAGAAGATTTTGCAGATGCCAATTCTGTAGAACTCAATCCTGCTAAAATAGCGGCAAAAGCTGCTTGTTCTTGATTAATAGGAGCATAGGTAGTTCCGCTTGCGGAAAAAGATAATGGCTCTACCGCAGCAAAATGTGGAGTTGCAGCTACCAAAGCCCCATTTTTATAGGTATTGGCAACGGTTTTGTGATGCCCGGTCATCATAATTTCGAATGTCCCTGATGTGGAAGGTGTTCCGAAAAATGCTAAATAATAATTTCCGGCTCCGTAAGTGCTTCCGCCACCATTGGCGTAGAGGTAATCGTCTGCCAACCAAAGTTGTTGTACTTCTTCCCAGCCTTCGTTGGTTGTAGTTTCGCTCATTTCTTTAATAATCGCTTTAGCTGCTGCTAATTGAGTAGCATTTAAATTTCCTAATCGGATTCCTAATCTTGCAGACATTCCCGCAGGAAGGTTAGACCAAGTTTTGATATTGGAAAATGTATAACTCAACTGTGCCTGTGATAGTTGTGTAGAAGAAAGAGTGGCTTTGAAATTATCAACCAAACAAACAAGTTTGGAAACTCCCGAAAGTGAGGAACAGTCCGATGCAGTAGCTGCAGTGCCTACGGCAAGACTGAGAGTACACGATTGCCCTCCGAAGCTAATCGCAAAATTCGCCGTTCCCGAACCGGAAGGCGTTCCGGAAATGGTATAGGTAAGGTTTCCTGCACCGCTTGCCAAAGTTCCTGCATTAAGTGTAGCAGTAAGTCCGGTAATTCCTGTGGAGGAAATGGCAGAACCTGCGGAATACGCTACTCCGTTTCCTCCTGTATAAGGTACGGTTGCCGTTGCAGAATAGGCTATTCCTGTAGTTGCAACCGCCGAATAAGTTACCGAGCTGCATGTAAGGGCTGAAACAGACGCAGATGAAGTGCTTGATGAAGAACTGTCATCGCTTCGGCATGAGTGGATTATTGCAACCAATAGTGCAATTGCCGATACTAAGGATAAGATTTTTGTTTTCATTTGATAACATTTTTTAAAATTCGATAATCAAAGCAACAAGAAAAAACAGAGCCCAACAAAAAATATAGGTAAACAGATAAAATTCGGCGGTAAATTATTCTTATAGAGTCTTATCTTTGGGTATATATTTTTACACCGTGAAAAAATCTTATTATCATATCTTGCTCGTAGGATTGCTATTGGTAATTCCTATCTTCTCCTCGCCGGATTTCGACGGTACGTTGCGGATGCTGGAGGTTCCGCCTTTCCAAAGAGAGTTTATAAGACATATTTCTTACATTATGTTTTTCTACCTTCATCTTTATGTGCTGCTGCCTAATTTGCTGGATCGAAAAAAATATCTGTATTATTTCGGTATGGTGTTTTTGTCCTATTTGTTTATTGCTTGGATTCCATTTGAAATTGTACCAAGCAACCTGCACCAATTCCTCAAACCATTTCCAAAGAATTATGGAGAAGATATTAAGCATTTGCCACCTATCCGAGATAGTAATTTCTTTAGAAAATATTTTTCACCTGCCTTGGGCTTTCTTTTTGCATATGTTGCCTCTTTTTTCATTTATCAATCCAAGAAAAAACAAGAATTGGAAAGTGAGAAAGCCAAATCCGACTTATTGAATTTAAAATACCAACTTCAACCTCATTTCTTATTCAATATCCTTAATAGTATTTATTCATTGAGTTTAATGAAATCCGATGCCGCTCCGGAAGGCATTCTCAAACTTTCTAATGTGATGCGGTATGTGGTTACCGAAAGCGGAAACGATTTTGTGCCTTTAGGAAAAGAAATTGATTATATTAAAGATTATATCGCACTCCAACTGATTCGTACAGATGAAAGTCTGGATTTCTCGTTTTCGGAAAAAGGAGATTTTGAAAACTATAAAATAGCTCCCCTTATTTTGGTTAATTTTGTAGAAAACGCTTTCAAATATGGTTTTAATGCCGAAGAAAAATCAAAAATAGAAATTGATGTGGTTGTAGAAAATGATATGTTGGTTTTTAAGGTGTTCAATCAAAAAGTTATTCGCAAAATTTCCGAAAGCAGTACAACCCAAATAGGGCTTCAGAACACCTTATTGCGTTTGGAAAGTATCTACGGCAACAAGTACAACATCAATATAGATGAGGACGAAAAAATATATCGGGTACACCTAACAATTGATTTGAAATGATAAAAGCAATTG
>JAGOJI010000005.1 GCA_017995195.1 Cloacibacterium sp. | reverse complement strand
TTTATAATTAAACATAAAAACAAGTTGTTTTTATATGTGTAAATATACGTAAAATATTGGTAAATAGTATATTTATATAAAATGAGTTATGATAATTTTAACAAGGTTCATTTCCCTCACTCTCCGCAGACTTTATCTTAGACACCATATAGGTGTCTTTTTTTATGCCCTTATTTCTGTGAATCAGCAGATTTTTTGTATAGTTTTAATTATTTTTGAAACCAATAAAATAAACAGATGAAAGAAAACTTCCTAAACCTTCTCTACAAAGGATATAGCAACCGAAAATACGATTTAGATAAAAGAAAAATAGAAAGTTTTATTGATGCTCTGTTTCACTTCATATTCTTTCTCGAGTATCAAAGATGTAATTCCCAAGAAGAAATTTCGAACAGGTTGGAGTTTTTCAAAAAGGAATTCAAAGAAATTCTTAATTGTGTAATCTCCGATGAAAGCGAAAGAAAAAAAACCACAGAACATATCTTCGAGAGACTTCCACAAGTATACAAAATTTTGGAATTAGATGCAAAAAGCATTCTTAAAAACGATCCTGCAGCAACAAGTTTGGAAGAGGTTACCTTTTCTTATCCCGGCTTCTATGCTATTGCCATCTATCGTTTCGCCCACGAACTCTATCTACAAAAAGTACCACTTATTCCGCGTATTTGGACAGAGCTGGCACACAGTAAAACCGGAATAGACATTCACCCCGGAGCAAGCATCGGCGAATCTTTTTTTATAGATCATGGCACGGGTATTGTAGTTGGAGAGACAACCGTTATAGGAAACCATGTCAAAATCTACCAGGGTGTTACTTTAGGAGCGTTAGCAGTTTCCAAAGACTTTGCCAATACCAAAAGACATCCTACTATTGAGGACAATGTAGTTATCTACGCCAACGCTACAGTTTTGGGAGGAGAAACTATTATTGGTAGAAACAGCCTGATTGGAGGAAACGTTTGGATAACCGAAAGTGTTGCACCCGATTCCGTAGTTTTTCACAAAGGGCAAGTAACCATCAAAAACAAAAATATAAAGAACGAACCCATTAATTTTACCATTTAATTAAAGAATAAATATATGAAGATCAACAATGTATTAGAAGCCGTAGGGAAAACACCAATTGTAAAAATCAACAAACTTTTCGGCAATGAAGTAGAGGTGTGGATAAAGCTAGAAAAACAAAATCCCGGAGGAAGCATAAAAGACAGAATCGCATTAGCAATGATTGAAAACGCCGAGAAAGAGGGGAAAATAAATAAAGAAACACTCATTATTGAGCCAACCTCTGGGAATACAGGTGTAGGATTGGCTATGGTATGTGCCGTAAAAGGCTACCGATTGGTATTGGTAATGCCAGAAAGCATGAGCCTCGAAAGAAGAAAACTCATGTCTGCTTACGGAGCTCAATTAGTTTTGACTCCCAGAGAACTCGGAATGTCCGGAGCTATCAACAAAGCCAAAGAACTCCACGAGAAAAATAAAAATTCGTGGATACCACAACAGTTTGAAAATACCAGTAATCCCGAAATTCACCGAAATACCACCGCACAAGAAATCCTACAGGATTTCCCCGAAGGATTCGATTATCTCATAACAGGAGTAGGAACAGGCGGACACATCACAGGAGTATCCGAAATTCTCAAAAAAACACATCCTAACTTAAAAACTTTAGCGGTAGAACCTCAATCATCTCCCGTAATTAGCGGAGGACAACCTGGACCTCACCCAATACAAGGAATTGGGGCAGGATTTATACCTAAAGTACTGAACAAAGAAACCTTAGACGGAAGCATTCAGGTAGAAAAAGACGAGGCTTTTGATTTTGCCAAAAAATTAGCCAAACAAGAAGGTATTTTGGCAGGCATTTCTACGGGAGCATCATTGGCAGCCATTGCAAAAAAACTTCACGATTTCCCCAAAGGTTCCAGAATACTTACCTTCAATTACGATACCGGAGAGAGATACTGGTCGGTTCCCGATTTATTTGAAGAACAATATTTCGAATCTAAATAGAAAAAGTCCCGTAAGGGATTTTTTTTGTACCCATTCATCAAGTTTTTTAAAAAAATTATAGAATATTTCTATATTTTAAATTTGTTATGCGTGCATAATATTTTTTCTTTATATTTGCTATGCACGCATAACATATTTTATATGAACAAAAGAAAAACAGAAAAAGTGGAAAGTGTAGATTTAATTTTGAAATCTGCTTGGTTGGCTGTTTCTAAAATGTATTCCGAACAAGCATCAATGCACAATTCTACCGCAGTACAGGCTCTTACACTACTAAAAATAGACCCTAAAGAAGGAACAAGAAGTACCAACCTCGGTCCGAAAATGGCAATTGAACCTACCTCTCTTACCAGAATCATTAAATTACTGGAAGACAATGGCTATATCTATAAAGAAAAAACAACCAACGATAAGCGTGAAGTCATCATCAAACTTACAGATAAAGGGCTTAACTCTAGAAATTTATCTAAAGAAGTCGTGATTAACTTCAACAAAAAAGTATTGGAAAGAATCCCTGAAGAAAAATTTGAAGTTTTCAAAGAAGTGATGGGGGAAATCCAAAAAATTACCAATGAAATGAATTCTAAAAAATAAAATTAAAAGATTAAAAAATTTAGAAATTGAATGATTGAAAAATTCACAATAACCTAATTTCTTAATCTCTTAATTTTTTTAATAAAACCCAACCTATATGAATAGACACATCAAACACGTTACCGTTCTCGGCTCAGGGATTATGGGAAGCGGAATTGCAGCACACTTTGCCAATATTGGTGTAGAAGTATTGTTGCTGGATATTGTTCCGTTTGAACTTACCGAAGCCGAAACCAAGAAAGGTCTTACCAAAGAAGACAAAGCCGTACGAAACAGAATTGCAACAGAAAGTTTAGCAAAATTGGTAAAAGCCAGTCCTGCACTACTTTACAAAAAAGAATTTGCCGATAGAATTTCTGTAGGGAATTTTGATGATGATTTACCAAAAATCAAAAATACCGACTGGATTATCGAAGTAGTAGTAGAAAGACTCGACATCAAAAAATCGGTGTACGAAAAAATAGAACAGTTCCGCAAACCGGGAACCTTGGTGTCTTCCAACACTTCGGGAATCCCTATTAATATGTTGGTGGAAGGAAGAAGCGATGATTTCAAAAAATATTTCGCAGGAACACACTTCTTTAATCCTGTGCGTTATTTACCACTTTTAGAAATCATTCCTACCCAAGAAACCGATCCGGAAATTGTAAAATTCTACATGGAATACGGTGCTAAATTCTTAGGAAAAGCCACCGTAGAAGCTAAAGATACTCCTGCATTTATCGCCAACAGAATCGGAGTTTTCAGCATGATGAATTTGCTCCACGAAGTGAAAAATATTGGACTCAATGTAACTGATATTGACAAATTAACCGGTCCCGTTATTGGTCGTCCAAAATCGGCAACCTTCCGAACGGCTGATGTGGTAGGTTTGGACACTTTGGTTCACGTAGCAAACGGTGTTCGCCAAAGTGGTGCAGAAGCCAATGATTTCAACGATGTTTTTGCACTTCCGGATTATATCCAAAAAATGATGGATAACAAATGGCTGGGCTCGAAAACAGAACAGGGGTTTTTCAAAAAAATTAAAAACGCCGAAGGAAAATCCGAAATTCATGGTTTGAATTTGGAGACAATGGAGTACGAGCTTCAAGGCAAATCCAATTTCCCAACACTGGAACTTACCAAAAATATTGACAAACCGATTGATAGATTTAAAGTATTAATCGGTGGGAAAGATAAAGCAGGCGAATTATATCGAAAATCTCTCGGAGCACTTTTCGCTTACGTTTCTCACAAAATTCCTGAAATTTCCAACGAACTTTACAAAGTTGATGATGCCATGAAAGCCGGCTTCGGTTGGGAAAATGGTCCGTTTGAGATTTGGGACGCAGTAGGCGTTCAAAAAGGAATTGAACTAGCCAAAGAAGCGGGCTACGAAGTAGCCGACTGGGTAAAATCGGTCAACACTTTTTACCAAGTAAACGAAGAAGGGGCTAAGAATTTCTTTAACCAAAAATCATCGGATTTTGTTAAAATTCCGGGGCAAGATTCATTCATTATCCTTGATAATATCAGACAAAATAAAACTTTGTGGAGCAATTCCGAAAGTGCCATTCAAGATTTGGGAGACGGAATTATCAACTTTGAAATCCGCTCCAAAATGAACTCCCTCGGAGGTGGTGTTTTAGACGGACTGAACCGTGCCATAGACCTTGCAGAGAAAGAGTACGATGGTTTAGTTATTGGGAATCAAGCCGCTAACTTCTCCGTAGGAGCCAATTTGGCGATGATTTTTATGATGGCAGTAGACCAAGACTGGGACGACCTGAATATGGCTATCTCTTATTTCCAAAAATCAATGATGAGGGTTCGTTACTCTTCAATTCCTGTGGTAGTTGCTCCTCACGGAATGACTTTAGGCGGTGGTTGTGAAATGACCATGCACGCAGACCGAGTAGTAGCCGCCGCAGAAACCTATATTGGTTTGGTAGAATTTGGTGTCGGTGTAATTCCCGGAGGTGGCGGTTCCAAAGAATTTGCCTTGAGAACTTCCAAAGAATTTGTTTCCGATGACGTAAAAAACAACCGTATGCGAGACGCATTCATGAATATCGCAATGGCAAAAGTAGCTACTTCGGCCTATGAGGCATTCGATATGGGAATTTTGCAAAAACACAAAGACATTGTTGTGGTGAACAAAAACCGACAAATCGCCGAAGCCAAAAAAGTGGCTAAACTTATGGCAGAACAAGGCTACACCCAACCTATCGAACAAAAAGTAAAAGTTTTGGGGAATGGAGCTTTGGGAATGTTCTTAGTAGGTACAGACCAAATGGTTACAGGAAAATACATCTCCGAACACGATAAGAAAATTGCAGACAAATTAGCGTATGTAATGGTAGGAGGAAACCTTTCTGAACCCACCGAAGTATCTGAACAATATCTATTGAACCTCGAAAGAGAAGCCTTCCTACAATTGTGTGGCGAAAGAAAAACTTTAGAAAGAATTCAGTACATGTTGCAGAATGGAAAACCGCTTCGCAATTAAGAAGTTAGAATTTAGATATTAGAAGTAAGATGAGAGCACACAGATTGCACGATTTACAAATTTGGTTAAGGTCAATTACTTTAGTAAAAAATGTTTACATTTTAACAAAAGACTTACCTTCTGAAGAGAAATTCGGACTTATTAGTCAAATCAGGAGATGTGCTGTATCTATTCCTTCTAATATTGCAGAGGGTGCAGGCAGAAATAATGTAAATGAATTTATTCAATTTTTAGGAATAGCTTTTGGTTCAACATATGAATTAGAAACACAGTTAATCCTTTTACAGGAATTAAATTTTAAAACAGAAAATGATGTTCAACCTTTGCTTAACGAACTTTCGGAGATTCAAAAAATGATTTATTCATTCAAAATAAAATTAAAAAATAGTTAGCAGTCTCTAACGTCATATAAAATGAAACAGTTATCAGTCTCTAACTTCTAAAATCTAACATCTAAAATCTATAAAATGAAACAAGCATACATCGTTGCAGGTTACAGAACAGCAGTAGGAAAGGCACCGAAAGGTTCCCTCAGATTTACTCGTCCTGATGTAATGGCAGCAAAAGTCTTAGAAAAATTGATGGCAGATTTGCCACAATTAGATAAAAATAGAGTAGATGACCTTATCGTAGGCAATGCAATGCCGGAAGCAGAACAAGGTCTGAACGTGGCACGCCTCATTTCTTTGATGGGATTAAATACCGACAAAGTTCCGGGCGTTACGGTAAACCGATATTGTGCATCGGGCTCGGAAGCTATAGCCATTGCTTCTGCCAAGATACAGGCAGGAATGGCAGATTGCATCATCGCAGGTGGTGCAGAATCTATGTCTTACATTCCGATGGGTGGCTATAAACCTGTTCCCGAAAGTCATTATGCAAAATCTAATCCCGACTATTATTGGGGAATGGGTTACACCGCAGAAGAAGTGGCAAAACAGTACAATATTACAAGAGAAGAGCAAGATCAATTCGCTTTTGAATCTCATCAAAAAGCATTGAAAGCCATTGCTGAAAGTAAATTTGCAAAACAAATTGTTCCGGTTCCTGTAGAATACAATTTCTTGGACGAAAACCAGAAAGTTCAAACCAAAAAATTTGATTTCTCGGTAGATGAAGGTCCCAGAAAAGACACTTCATTGGAAGGTTTGGCAAAACTAAAACCTGTATTTGCAAATGGAGGTTCTGTAACGGCAGGAAATTCTTCTCAAATGAGCGACGGAGCTGCTTTCGTAGTGGTAATGTCCGAAGAAATGGTAAAAGAACTCAACTTAGAGCCTATTGCAAGATTGGCTTCCTACGCCGCAGCAGGCTTGGAACCGAGAATCATGGGAGTAGGTCCTATTTATGCGATTCCAAAAGCATTAAAACAAGCAGGTCTTACGCTGAATGATATTGATTTAATTGAGCTCAACGAGGCATTTGCATCTCAATCCGTTGCCATCAAAAAAGAATTGGGATTGAATCCTGATATTTTAAATGTGAACGGCGGTGCTATTGCACTTGGGCATCCACTTGGCTGTACCGGAGCAAAACTTACCGTTCAACTCCTCGACGAGATGAAACTCCGAGGCTCTAAATACGGAATCGTTTCTATGTGCGTAGGAACAGGACAAGGAGCCGCAAGTGTGATAGAATTGCTATAAAATTATAGATTTTAAATTATAAATTTTAGATGAATGAGTTTCAAAGAAGATAATTTAATACAAAAAAAGACATTTGAGTTTGCTTTAAGTATTATTAAATTTTATACTGATTGCAAATCTCAAAATGAATTTATTTTGTCAAAACAAATTCTTCGTTGCGGGACTTCAATTGGTGCAAATGTAGAAGAAGCAATTGCTGCTCAATCTAAAAAAGATTTTATCTCAAAACTTTCCATTGCTAACAAAGAAGCAAGAGAAACAAAATATTGGCTAAAACTCTATCAAAACTCTAATTTAGTTCAAATTGAAATTGAAATATATTTAAAAGAGATTGAAAGTATTATTAATATTTTGACTAAAATCATCAAAACATCATCTGAAAATTTATAGTGGCGAATCAAATTTAAAATTTATAATCTAAAATTTAAAATTATCTATATGAACAATACATTAAAAGGAGGAGAATTCCTAATAAAAGAAACAGAAGCGAAGCACGTTTTTTCGCTTGAAGATTTGAACGACGACCAAAAAATGATCCGCGATGCCGCAAAAGAATTTATGGATCGAGAAGTTGTTCCTCAAAAAGAAAGATTCGAGAAAAAAGATTACGCTTTCACCGAAGAAGTGATGCGTAAAATTGGCGAACAAGGTGCCTTGGGTATTGCCGTTCCGGAAAGTTACGGCGGTTTGGGTATGGGCTTTATTACCACCATGCTTGCTTGCGATTATTATTCCGGTTGCAGCGGTTCATTGGCTACCGCTTACGGTGCACACTCAGGAATCGGGACTTTGCCGATTCTATTGTACGGAACAGAAGAGCAAAAACAAAAATATCTTCCCGATTTAGCTGCCGGAACCAAGTTTGGAGCGTATTGTTTAACAGAGCCCGATGCCGGTTCCGATGCCAACTCCGGTAAAACCAAAGCCAAACTTTCCGAAGACGGAAAACACTACATCATCAACGGACAAAAAATGTGGATTTCCAATGCAGGTTTTGCCGATACTTTCACGCTTTTTGCTAAAATAGATGATGATAAAAACATTACCGGTTTCGTAGTAAACAGAAGCGAACTCGAAAATCCCGCAAGCCTTACTTTAGGCGAAGAAGAGCATAAATTGGGGATCAGAGCTTCCTCTACCCGTCAGGTTTTCTTTAATGATATGAAAATTCCGGTGGAAAATCTTTTGGGAGAAAGAAACAACGGTTTCAAAATCGCTCTGAATGCTCTGAATGTCGGTAGAATAAAATTAGCTGCTGCTTGTTTGGACGCACAAAGAAGGATTTTGACCTACGGTATCACTTACGCCAACGAAAGAAAGCAATTTGGTGTTCCAATTTCTACCTTTGGAGCCATCAGAATGAAAATTGCAGATATGGCAATGGAAACTTTCGTTTGCGAATCGGGAGCGTATAGAGCTGCAAGTGATATTCAAGAAAAAATTGAAGAATTGGTAGCAGGCGGAATGAACCACCAACAAGCCGAACTAAAAGGTGTGGAGGAGTTTGCCGTAGAATGTTCTATAATGAAAGTATATGCCTCTGACGCCGCTCAAAAAGCTGCGGACGAAGGTATCCAAATCTACGGAGGAATGGGCTTCTCCGAAGAAACCCCAATGGAAGCCGCTTGGAGAGATGCCAGAATCGGCAGAATCTATGAAGGAACCAATGAAATCAACCGTCTTCTTTCCGTAGGAATGCTCATTAAAAAAGCAATGAAAGGAGAATTAGACATCATTTCTCCTGCAATGGCAGTTGGTAAAGAATTGATGGGAATTCCTTCTTTTGAAACTCCGGACTATTCTGAATATATGAGTGAAGAAAAAGCTGTTTTAGCCAACCTGAAAAAGGTATTTTTGATGGTTTCCGGTGCAGCACTTCAGAAATATATGACCGAAATAGAAAAGCAACAACACTTGCTTTACAACGCTTCAGAAATCTTGAACCAAATTTATTTGGCTGAATCTGCTATCTTAAGAGCCGAAAAACATTTCGCTCCGGATAGTGTAGAAGCAGCAATGGCACAACTGAAACTCTACAAAGCCGTAGAAAAAATTATTGTAGCAGCCAAAGAAGGTATTGTATCTTTCGCAGAAGGAGATGAGCAACGTATGATGCTTTCCGGACTTAGAAGATTTACCAAATATACCAACACGCCAAATGTAATTGCTTTAACCGAAAAAGTAGCTGCACATTACGTTGCGAAAGGGGCTTATTAATATTTTTTACCTATTTAGTAATAAATTTGTTAATTCTAAAAAACGCTTCGATATTTTTTTCGGAGCGTTTTTCTTATCCTACATCAATGACTTTTCTTTTGTTGCAAAGTACTTTTGCAGTATCAAAACAAGAGTTGAAAAAACTTCATGAAAACAATCAAATTCATTCATCTAAAATAAACAATTAACTCAACGGTTATGAAAACAGGACGTTTAGAAGCCTTTAGTGATGGGGTTCTTGCTATCATCATTACGATTATGGTTTTGGAAATTAAGGTACAGGAAGGATTTACTTTTGAGGTGTTGCGACCTTTGGTTCCTAAATTTTTATCGTATTTGTTAAGTTTTATCTACGTCGGTATTTACTGGAACAACCACCATCATCTTTTTCAGGCAATAGAGAAAGTTAACGGAAAGATACTTTGGGCGAATTTAGGATTACTTTTTGCTCTTTCCTTAATCCCTTTTACTACGGGTTGGATGGGAGAAAACCACTTTGAAAGCAATCCTGTATTGCTATACGGAATCAACCTGTTATTTAGTGCGATTATGTTTTTAATCTTAGCAAAATCTGCCATTAAACATGAAGGTAAGGATTCGAAAATTGGTATGGCTCTCCAAAATAAAACCAAAGAAATGCTATCGCTCGGGCTGTATATTATAGGCATTATCTTAGCTAATTTTTTACCTAACATAAGTGTTATTTGTTACAGTCTTGTAGCCATAATTTGGCTAATCCCCGACACCAGAATAGAAAAACGTTTAAACTAACCTAAATTTGGATAAAGGAAACTTTGAAGGTTTAAAAAGAACAATACATTAAAAAATATATGAAATCGCCATGATTGGTAAAACAAAAACACTTATGAAGATTTGGCGATTCCATATGACCTTAAAAAAACAATAAACATCTACATATGAAAATAGTAGCTTTTGCAGGAAGCAATTCTTCCCAATCTATCAACAAGAAATTGGTAACCTACGTTGCCCAACATTTTACAGGAGAACATGAAGTTGAAATCTTAGATCTCAACGATTATGAAATGCCTATTTATAGCTCAGACAGGGAACAAAAAGGCATTCCACAATTAGCATTGGATTTTGCTTCGAAAATAGATGGTGCGGATTTTTTGTTGATCTCTTTAGCCGAGCACAACGGAACTTATAGCACCGCTTTCAAAAATCTTTTTGATTGGCTTAGCAGAATACCAAACCGCCCTCACTTTGGAGACAAAAAAATGTTTTTAATGGCAACTTCGCCGGGTGGCAGAGGTGGTTTGGGAGTTTTAGAAGCAGCCGGAAACCGATTCCAATATCACCAAACTACTGTTGTAGAAACTTTTTCACTTCCTTTTTTCCAGAAAAATTTTGATGACGAAAAAGGAATTATAGATACCGAAAAACAAAAAGAATTAGCCGAAAAAATTGAAAAAGTAAAGAAAGAACTCGCTTAGCCCGTTGTTTTATCGGAATCTTTAAGAAGATGAGCAAGCTGAGACATTTCAGCCTCCGTTAAATCTCTCCACTTCCCTATCGGGAGATCTAATTTGATATTCATAATTCGGATGCGTTTCAGCTTTTTCACTTCATAACCGCAATACTCGCACATTCTGCGGATTTGTCGGTTCAATCCTTGGGTTAAGACAATGCGAAACTGTAAAGTATCTATTTTTTCAATTTCGCAACGGTTGGTCATAGTTCCTAAAATCGGAATTCCATTTGCCATTTTATGTAGAAACGCAGGCGTTATAGGCTTATCCACCCTTACCAAATACTCTTTTTCGTGATTATTTCTTGCCCTGAGAATCTTGTTTACGATATCGCCATCACTCGTCAATAAAATTAAACCTTCGCTGGGTTTGTCCAATCTGCCGATTGGAAAAATTCTTTTGGGATGGTTGATGTAGTCTACAATATTATTTTTCTCCCTTTTGGTATCGGTAGTGCAGACAATTCCTACAGGCTTATTAAAAGCAATGTATACGTGTTTTTCTTCGGATTTTCGGATAGAAACTCCATCTACTAAAATTTCATCTGCATCGGACACTTTAGTTCCCATTTCGGGAATTTTACCATTAATGGTAATTCTCCCCTCTTCCAAAAGTTTATCTGCAGCTCTTCTGGAGCAGTATCCTACTTCGGAAAGGTATTTATTGATACGTATTTCGGACATATTTTTAATTAAAATCTTTATTGGTAAAAAGCGTTACACCTAATTTTATCCCTACAAACCAATTATTTTTGTAATTCAGTTGGTTGTTTTCCAAAAACAAACCATAATAAGAATTTAGACCGTTATCAGTTGTATTGAGTTTTGTAAGGCTTATACCATACAAAATCGCGGAATCTACAGTAGTTCTGTTGATTTTATTGCCCAAATATACCGACAAAACAGTTGGCTCACCAACCGTATTGGAACTCACGAAAAATCGAGGCTCTACGAACCAATAAACAGGATGATAATTTTCAGTAACATAGTTGTACTTCAACCCTGCATTTAAAGCTAAAAAATTGAAAAAATGATAGCCTACAGAAGATGAAAATCCATAACTGAAAATACTTTTTTCTGTAGAAGCAGATGGGGCGTTGCTCTCTTTTTTTCTGAATACATCTACCGCATTGAGCCCTGCCTGTGTATCCAGCATTAAATAAAATCCTTGGGTATTTCTTTCACTCTTATTTTGCCCAAACAAAATGCTCGTAAAAAAAGCAAAAAACAGGAAATAGGTCTTAAAATTCATCATAAATAATAACCGCAAAAGTAACAAGAAAAAATCAATTCGTCTTCCAATTATAAAAACTTGTCTATCTTTGCCTCCGTTTTTCAATTCTTGAAACTCGAATAGTTTAAACCTAAAAAATTTAGAAATGAAGAGAATATTAGTAAGTATGATGGTGTTAGGAAGCGTATGGATTTCTGCACAAAAAAAAGAAGGGAATATCGACGAAGTTATTGTTCAAGGGAAAATTATTTCGCTTCCTTATAAGAAAGTCAATGAAAATATGATTATTGTTTCTAAAGAAGAAATCCAAAATAGTCCTGCTAAAAGCATTGAAGAATTGATGTCTCAGTTTACCGGTATGGATATCCAAAGAAGAGGAGCAAACGGGGTGCAATCGGATATTTCGATAAGAGGCGGTTCTTTCGAACAGGTTTTAATTTTGATCAATGGCATCAGAATGAATGACAGCCAAACAGGACATAACAATATGAATATTCCGATTGATTTATCGAATGTAGAACGCATAGAAGTCATCAAAGGTCCTGCTGCAAGAAGATTCGGGCAAAATGCCTATGCAGGAGTCATCAACATCATTACCAAGGTAAACGATAAAGAAGAAGTGCGTATTTCTGCAAATGGCGGTGACTTTGAAACCTATAATTTAGGATTGGCAGCCAACTTCGGAACTCCCAAGTTTTCTAACTTTTTTCAGGCAAATACCTCTTCCTCCGAAGGATACCGATACAATACTGATTATAAAATTAACAATGTTTGGTATCAAAATAATTATGCTATCCAAGACGGAAGCATAAAACTCCAAGCCGGTTTTTCGGAGAAAAAATTCGGGGCTAATGGGTTCTATGCAAGTCCTGTCAATCAATACGAAGAGACCCAAGTTTCTTTGGTAAGTGCTGCATATCAACAAAAATTAGGGAATTTGAATATCAATTCAAATGTTTACTGGCGAAGAGCACAAGATATGTTCCTTATCAACAGACTAAAACCCGAATTGTACCGAAATATGCACATTGGTAATAATTTAGGAGGCGAGATTAATGCAAGCTATCCTTCAAGTCTTGGGATTACAGGATTGGGGGTAGAACTCAGAAAAGAGTTTTTGGTAAGTAATAATCTTGGCAATAGAAACAGATGGGTAACTCAAGTATTTTTGGAGCACCTTTTCTCTTTTTTCGACAAAAAATTACAAGTATCTCCCGGAATTTCGTGGGCAAATTATTCCAATGCAGGCAATTTCTTCTATCCGGGATTAGATGTAGGGGTAGACGTTGCCGAAAATCACAAAATCTACGGAAATATTGCCAGAGTTCATCGAGTTCCCAGCTATACCGACTTGTTCTACAACGATCCAAACAACGAAGGAAATCCTTACCTAAAGCCCGAAAATGCTATTTCGTATGAAGTAGGTTATCGTTTTCAGACAAAAGATTGGTTGGCGAGTGCCAGTGCTTTTGGGAGAAATTCTAATGATGCCATTGATTTTGTAAAACAAAACAGCAACGAAAAATGGAAGACTAAAAACATCGGAAAAGTAGATACCAAAGGATTTGAAGTGGTTCTTCAAAAAAACTTCCAAGGTTTTGTAAAATCGGTTTATGCAGGCTACACCTTTACCGATATGAAGGGGACTTTTGAAGACAATCTTTACTCCAAATATGCCCTTCAGAACCTAAAACATCAGTTGGTAGGAAAATTAGAAAACAAGATATTCGGATTTACCAATCAGTTGATTTACAAATACATGGAAAGAGTCACTTTAGGAAGTTATCATCTTTTAGATGAAAAACTGAGTTACGACTTCAAAAACCTGAATCTTTATGTACTCATTAATAATGTAACCAACACCCAATACACCGAAAGCAATCTGGTTCCTATGCCGGGCAGATGGTTTCACGTAGGTTTTACGTACAAAATAGGATTGTAAAAGCCTTCTTTTTGCCCTCTTCTTTTTAAGTAGAGGGCTTTTTATGACAAAAATTCGTAACTTTGAACGATTCTAAATAAGCAACATGTTCAATATAGATAATATCCGCCAGCAATTTCCTATACTTACTCAAAAAATCAACGGAAAACCTCTGATTTATTTGGATAACGGAGCAACTTCACAAAAACCGATTTCTGTTTTGGAAACTTGGCAAAAATACTACACCACTACCAATGCCAATGTTCACAGAGGTATCCATACACTAAGCCAACTGGCTACAGAAGAAATGGAATTGGCAAGACAGAAGGTTCAGAAATTCATCAATGCCGCTCACGACTACGAAATTATTTTTACCAAAGGTACTACGGAAGGCATCAATCTTATTGCCTATGCCATTACCCATCTTGTAAAAGAAGGAGATGAAATCATTATTTCTTACTTAGAACACCATTCCAACATTGTTCCGTGGCAAATGCTGTGTGAAAGAACAGGAGCAAAATTGCGGGTAATCCCTATAGATGAAAACGGTATTTTGCAAATCGATGTTTTAGATGATTGGCTTGGTGACAAAACAAGAATAGTAGCTGTTAATCAAGTATCCAATGCCTTAGGAGTTATTAACCCTATTGAAGAAATCATCGGAAAAGCCCGCAAATATTCCAATGCGTTTGTTGTAATAGATGGGGCACAATCTGTTCCTCACTTCAAAATTGATGTTCAGAAAATGGACTGCGACTTTTTTGTATTTTCAGGTCATAAAATGTATGCTCCTATGGGAACAGGAATTTTGTATGGGAAAGAATCGGCACTTGAGCAGTTACAAGCCTTCCACGGCGGTGGAGAAATGATTGCCACTTGTTCTTTCGAAAAAACAACATACGCAGGGCTTCCTTTCAAATTTGAAGCAGGAACACCCAATGTAGGCGGAAATATTGCCCTTGGTGCTGCCATAGATTTCATGGAAAGCATAGGGCATTTAGAAATCCAAAACCACGAAAATAGTTTATTAAAATACGCTCAAGAAAAATTACTTGAAATTGAAGGAGTAAAAATTTATGCCGAAAGAGTCCGACGAACAGGAGTAGTTTCGTTCAATTTAGAAGGATTAGGAATTGCTTCCGATGTCGGAATGATTCTGGATAAATTAGGGATTGCCGTGAGAACAGGACACCATTGTACCCAACCCATCATGAATTTTTTCGGTATCGCAGGAACGGTAAGAGCCAGTTTTGCGGTATATAATACTTTCCACGAAATTGATGCCTTTGCAGAAGGCGTAAAAAAAGCACAACGAATGTTGGGGTAATTGGTTGATAGTTGATGATTGATAGTTGATGGTAATTGGTAGCTGGCTCTTGATTCCCGACTTTTTTTCTATCTTTGCCTACATAAAATTTTCGCTATGTTAAAAGCTGGTTTGGTAGGTGCCGGACACCTTGGTAAAATACATTTAAAACTACTTAATCAATCTGAAAAATACGAATTAGTAGGATTCCACGATAAAGATGTGGAAAATGGTAAAAAATTAGAAACCGAATTCGGATATAAGTTCTACGAAAATTTAGATGAATTACTCCACCAAATCGAGGTGCTCGACATTGTCACTCCTACCCTATACCACTACGATTATGCCAAAATAGCGATTGAAAAAGGATTGCATTTTTTCATAGAAAAACCCGTTACCCAAACTTTGGAGCAGGCACAGGAAATCATTAAACTATGCAACCAAAAGGGCATAAAAGCACAGGTAGGTCATGTAGAAAGATATAACCCGGCTTTCATAGCCACCAAATCTTTCATTCAAAACCCTATGTTTATTGAAATCCATCGTTTAGCAGAGTTTAATCCTCGTGGGACAGATGTTTCGGTGGTGTTGGATTTAATGATTCATGATTTGGATATTCTATTGTCCATTGTAAAATCTCCTGTAAAAAACATTCATGCCAGCGGTGTATCGGTAGTGAGCAAAAGTCCCGATATTACCAATGCACGTATAGAGTTTGAAAATGGTTGTGTAGCCAATCTTACCACCAGCAGAATTTCGATGAAAGCTATGCGCAAAAGTAGATTTTTCCAAAAAGATGCCTATATTTCCGTTGATTTTTTAGAGAAAAAAGCAGAAGTGATTCGCATGAAACCTGCACCTGAAAAGCCTTCGGATTTCGACATGATTATCGAAAATGCCGAAGGAGAGAAAAATCAAATTCTTTTTGAATATCCCAATATTCAGCCCAACAATGCTATTTTAGACGAGTTGGAAAGTTTTGCTACTGCCATTATAGAAAATAAGCCCATAGAAGTGAGTCTGCAAGACGGAACCGAAGCCCTAAAAGTAGCTTTGGAAATCATGAGATTAGTTAAAAATTAGAAGAAATTACTATTGTAAAGGCATTCAAAGTTGTAAATCTATGAATGTAATACAACAACATTATTCTACTAAATGTGTAAATTAAAAATTTGAGCCTTTGGTCTCTCTTTGACAATAAACAAAGCAGATGAAAATCATCTGCTTTGTTGCTTGTTTATTGTAATGATATAATTATTTTTTGATTAAAGTTTGACTGGAAACTATTTTATTATCCTTTACAATTCTTACAAAATAAGTTCCTGTTGGAAAACTTGATAAACTAAAATTTTTTCCTTTTTTCTGAACTATCGTATTTCCTAAATTATTCACTACGGTTATATCATAAGTTTCGTCGACCTTAGTAGTCTCTAAACTCCTATTCATGGCATACGGTTGTGGACAAATAGGATCAATTATCCTTGCAATAGTATAATCATTACTTTGAACATTTGAGATTCTATAAATATAATCGCAGTTTGGAGGTGGTGGTGGAGTTATAGTAGTATAATCGGTATAACTACCACAAGAATTTGTTCCTTTAATTTCAACATCATAGCTCCAATTGTAGCTCAGTCCATTGGCAAAATAAGTATAACCTGTTCTTGTTGCTCCGGTATCTAATCTTTTCCATATGACTTGAGTTGGTGTTAAACCTTGGTCATCTAATGATGCCTCAGGATTTGAACTTTCTAAATGAAATGTTACATAATTAGTATTTTCTGAGTCTGGAATTACATAAAACTGTGGAGTTCCAACCCATATTTTTTTTATTATAGGCTGAATATTTGAATTTGGAAAGTTTGCTATTAATTTGACAAGTCCATTCGTATTGCTATTTATCGTTACGGAATTATTAGTTTGAGCAATGATACTAGCATTTGTAGCAGTCCATTGTGGATTGGCAGGAAAATCACATATATTAAATGAATATAAAGAATTTTGATTTAAGCAAATATTCTTTGAACCTTGAATCGCTACAACCGAATTATTATTATAAACTGGAGGCGGAGGATTATTACCTGAAAGCCATTCTTTTAGCCAACTTGCCATATTATTTGTAAAAGTGACATGTCCCATATTATTCTCTTCTCCGTAATAACTATCAAAAGGAGTTTGACCAGAGCATACCAAATTTCTATTTATTGGCTGATACCAATCTGTAAATCCATTAGTGTCTAAAGCAGAATGCGTAGGAATAAACGATTGAGGTGTAATTGTGACATCAATATTGCCTGGAATTCGTTGTTCAACATTTAATCTTGAACCAGTCCAAAGGATAGGTATTACATACCAAGAGCCAGATAAAGGAAAACTAAAAGCATTTGTACCTTTTAATTCTTTATAAACTTCAATTTTTAAATCATTTGCAGAATTAAAATTTCCACCAGGAGCCGCGTCCAAACTTCCCATCCAAAGATTATTGGTAAGGTTCCAGTTCAGTGTCTTTTTGGGCTGATAAGAAAAATTCTGTATTAGAGTATTAGATGTATATTTTTCTGGCATAAACCAATTATTTAATCTAAACACAGGTTTATTATCGACTTTAAATCCAAAAAGTCTGACTTTGGCAAAAGCAGCTATTTCATAGAACTTTTCAGAAGGGTTTATATTTTTACTACCAATGAGCGACCCATTTGCAATAGCAATTTTTTTGATATTATTTAAGATTGGATATCCATTACTACCAACAACTCCATTAGATTTTAACTCTGCATTATATACATCGTGCTCAGAATTATAGAAATTAGATTTATTGCCCGCAATAGCTAAAAGCATTTGTCTTGCTGCTTTTGAGTTAATAATATTTCTATATTTAGTCTTAGCGGCATCTTTTCCAAGTAATTCTCCCATAAAATACAAATCTCCTTGAATAGCCAAGGGAATTGTAGCACCTTGATGTGGACTATCCATACTTACCCACAATCTAGTGTTGTGATTCCAATTTTGGTCACCTGTTTCTACTTGCTTTTTCTCCATATACGCTAAAGCATATCGTGTAATTTGCCCGCCCATGCTTGGACCTACCACTACTAGTTTTTCGCTACTACCATTTATTTTTATTTCTTTATTGACTTCTTGAATAAAAGAAGCAATCGTTCTTCCATTTCTGAAAATATCATCTGCACCGCCGTCTATACGATCTGCATTCGGATTATTTTTACAATCCACCACCTCATAAGGTGCTGTTTTGCTGCGGCAATAGCTAGGAAAATCAACAACAATAACATCATAATTCAGTTTTAGCAATTGGTCTTTAAGGTCTGCTGCACCATTATTATACTTCATCAGGGTTTCAATGGATTCGTATGGCTCTTTTCCCCAGTTACTATTTGCTTCTATGCATTTGGGGTCTGTAGCACAATCTGCTTCAATAATTCTTCTTTTATTACCTGGATCAAATCCATCTACTATGATGAATGGTTTACGAAGTTTACTGTCCGTATTTTGTTCTCCAAAAAAGATTCTATAATCTATTTTTCCTTTTAAACCATCATTTCCCGCAATAGCAGATTTATGTTCCTTCAAAATAGATGTTCCTTTTGCAAAAATTTGATTTGAAGCATCTCTTCCTACACTTATTCCTGCATAGGTAGTAATTGAGGTATTATCACTATAAGTAATATTGAATTTTAAAAGCTGTGTTTTATCTAATTCAGAATAATTGACAGTAAATATATTCTGTACAAACTGACCATTTTCAATAACAGTCATAGCGATACCATTTCCAAAATCAGCAGTTAGATTTTTTATATTTTTATTTCCCCATTGGTAAAGCTCTGATAATGAAAATTCAAAATTAACCACATTATTGGAGGTAGCAACTAATTCTTCTAAAGGTGATATAATACTGACTTGTTTGGATATTAATGGAGGTTGGATATTATTAGGTACAAAAACTCCATTTTCTAATTTAACGCCTCCATCATTTGGAAAATCTTCATCATAGTTCAGATAATTAATCTGGGTATTAATAATTCCCACTTTTACCGTCGGAGTATAGTCTGGTAAAATTCGTGCCTGTAATTGTGAATTTTCTCGTAATTCAATTCTACTTTGTAAACTTTCAATAGATTCAAACTTCAATTTATCAGATGCTCTATAAATCTCCGATAATGCTTGTTTAAAATGTGATGCTCGGGAAACATTATTATCTCTATCATTAAAAGTATATAAACCTGAAAAAGGAGTTACCTTGTCGTAGAGAATTTCCAGACCTAAAGAGTATCTTGAATCTTGTTTTAATGTAGAAAGTGAGGTGTTCCAATAGTTGGTTTGTTGCTCTTGAAAAACCTGAACAGTTGGCAACTGAGAGCGGATAAGTATTGCGAAAAGTGTTGTAGCAATACAGAGGAATAGTTTTGTTTTCATATTAATAAAATTTGTGGTTATGGTTGAATCCAATAGGTTTCTTGGTTATTGGCGTTTTTAACGCCAATAACACCCTGTTTTAGGTCAAAATATATTTTATCAAACTGGAAATTAGGATTTAGATAAATATCTCCAAAACTCGATATATCAATACAATTAATAGTGTAGACATAAGCATAAGTGATATTATTTACCGTCATTTTTTGTAGAGTTCCTAAGTCTTGGGGCAAATTTAGATAATAGATAAAACCTCCACATCCACCACTAAAAAATTTATTATCACCAGATGCATTAAAATTATAGCCTATAACATTGTTTTCATATTTACTAATGTCAACAATGATTTTTGCACAATCATTAGAGGCATTAAGAAATTTTAACGTCATACCGATACCATCGTTGTAATAATCTGTGCCAAAATACTGTCCTTTTAGATAATTATTTTCGGATAATCCGTAGCCTTCTACTTTTAGTTGGATTTCTTCATTACTACTCGATTTATACGTGATAATACTACCTTTCATATTGGCGTATTTATCGGGTATGTACTTATAATCTTCTGCGGTAAATTTGTAATATACTTTCTTGTTTTCTGGTATGCCTATCCTATTACAAGAAATAAATAATAATAATAATAACAAAGCTAAACTGAAATACGTTTTCATAATATTATTTTTTTGGATTTATTTTTTTTATCTCTAATCTTACTAACAAAACTAAAATTATTTCAGACATTCTTTTTATATTATTTTAAAGAAAAATGATATTTATTATTATTTTAAATAATATTTATACAAATTGATAAACATATAATATTTTTACAATTTGATATGTAAGTAATTATTTTTAATGATCATTTGGCTTTTGTCCACATACATCATAAGGCTATCCATTTTTTCGGTATAGTTTTTCTCTTGTGCATAAAGGCTAATACATAGAAAAAGGGCTAAAAGTTTTAAAGTTGTTTTGATAGTTTTATTTATTTAGTGTTGTTACATTAATATCAAATCTGCCTTCCGTGATATTTATTTTTTCTGAAGGATTATCTTTGTTATAAAGAGTAGCAGTAAAAGTTCCTGAAATAATTGGGTATGAATTTTTAGTAATATTTATAGTGCCTGAATTACTGGACGATAAATATTCTTTATAGTTGTAAGAAATAGAGAGTTGTGATTCTGAATTATTTGAGTGTGGCTCATAGAATTCCCCATCAGATTGTTCTATATTGTATATAGATTTATTATCTTCTAACTTCTTTATAAACAGATGAATAAAAGCATTTTTGTAGTTTTTAATATCTAATCTGAAACTTCCATAAAGTCTAGATATTACTAACCCATAAGCAGGAGGTCCTCCGATTGCTTGGCTTCCATTTTTAGGGATTAATACTTTACCATCTACCAAGCAACCTGCTGTATTTGCACCGGTTTGTGTAATTGGCGGTAGTTGGTCTGTCTTTGTTTCTGTGTTTCTGTCTGTACAACTTATTGCACTAAAGCCGATAAGAAGTAGTAAGAAAAATGTTTTCATAGTATTGAAATTTTGGTTTACAGTAAAGTTGTGATTATGGTTGAATCCAGTAAATTTCTTGGTTATTGGCGTTAAAAACGCCAATAACACCCTGTTTTAGGTCAAAATATATTTTATCAAACTGGAAATCTTTGTTTAGATAAATGGAATTATCGCTAGATATCCCAACACAATCAATTATAAATACAGAATTATAAACTGTGCCATTTACAGTAAGGCTTTCTAAAATCTCTTTATCTTTTGGGAGATTAAAATAATTAATCTTCCCTCCACATGCTCCATTAAAAAACCTGTAAGTTCCATTCACCGTAAAACTATACCCCACCTTGTTATTTTCAGATTTTGCAATTCCTAATCCTATCCTTGCACAATCACCGGAGCTGTTAAGAAATTTTAGATCAATTCCAATTCCATCATTATAATAATCTGTCCCGAAATATTCTCCAGAAACAAAGTTATTTTCGGATAATCCGTAGCCTTCTACTTTTAGTTTGATTTCTTCATTACTACTCGATTTATATGTGATAATACTACCTTTCATATTGGCGTATTTTCGGGTATGTACTTATAATCTTCTGCGGTAAATTTGTAATAAATCTTTTGATTCTCCGGTAATCCTATTCTTTGACAAGAAGAGAGCAGGATTAGAATAGAACTAATAATAAGGAATTTTTTCATGATGGTAATATTTTGGCTATTGGTTTAGTAAAGTTATAAAAATAAATAACTAAAAATATTATACAAAATGAGCTTTATCAATAATATTATACAAAATGGATATAGGTAAAGTATTGAAGAATAAGTATAGCTTCACTCCTCACGACTTTATAACTTCACACTATAAAACTTTCTTTTCGAAAACCTTTTCATATTCCTTATATTTGCAAACTTAATTTTAAAACAAGAAAAAAGTGCTTTCAGTTCAAGGTTTAGGACTTCATCATTCGGGAAATTACCTGTTTCAAAATGTAAATTTCACGATTAAAAAAGAAGACAAAGTAGGTTTGGTAGGTAAAAATGGTGCAGGGAAATCTACCTTGCTGAAAATGCTCTCCGGAGAAATCAACTTCTACGAAGGAAACGTAGTTCCTGACGGAAATATCACAATTGGTTTTCTAAAACAGGATTTAGACTTTGTGAAAGGCAGAACCGTCTGGAACGAAACCATGCAGGCTTTTGAACAAATTAATGCCTGGAAAAACGAACTGGAAGAAGTCAATCATCAATTAGCCACCAGAACCGACTACGAGAGTGATGCCTACCATGATCTCATCCACCGAATGACGGATTTGAATGATATTCTCCATCATCACGATGCCTATAATTTGGAAGGAGATATGGAAAAAGTATTGTTGGGATTAGGTTTTAAGGCAAATGATTTTCATAAAATTACCGATGAATTTTCGGGCGGTTGGCGAATGAGAATAGAACTCGCCAAACTACTTCTGCAAAAAAATGATTTAATGCTTCTCGATGAGCCTACCAACCATTTGGATATGGAAAGCATCATTTGGTTGGAAAATTTCCTAAAAGATTATCCCGGTGCCATTGTTTTGGTAAGCCACGACAAACAGTTTATGACGGCGGTGTGCAACCGAACTTTCGACATCAACAATAAAAAAATTGATGATTACAAAGCCAACTACACCAAATATCTGGAACTCAGCAAAGAGCGAAAAGAAAAACTGACGCAAGCAAAGAAAAATCAAGATGTAGAAATCAAACAAATGGAAGATAACATCAACCGTTTCCGTGCAAGTGCGACCAAGGCATCTTTCGCCCAATCCTTGATTAAAAAATTAGAAAAAATAGAACGCATCGAGATAGAGAACGATGATGTTTCCAAATTCAACATTCGCTTTGTGCAATCGGTAGTTCCGGGGAAAGTCGTTTTTGAAGCAGAAAATTTAGGCAAAGCCTATGGTGACAAACAAGTTTTCGACCAAGTTGATTTCTTTGTTCAGCGGGGAGAAAAAATTGCTTTGTTAGGGCAAAACGGGCAAGGAAAAACCACTTTAGCCAAAATACTTTCAGGCGAAATAAAGGATTACACCGGGCAGTGGAACTTAGGACACAATGTAAACATCGGCTATTTTGCACAAAATCAGGAAGAAGTTTTGTCGCCCAATAAAACCGTTTTGGAAGAAGCCGAAGACGCAGCCACAGAAGAAACCCGACCACGAGTTCGAGACTTATTGGGTTCGTTCCTGTTCCAAGGAGAAGATGTGACCAAGAAAACCCGCGTACTTTCCGGTGGGGAAAGAAACCGTTTGGCATTGTGTAAATTATTGCTTCGTCCTTTCAATACGCTGATTATGGACGAACCTACCAATCACTTGGATATTCAATCCAAAGAAATCATCAAATTAGCTTTACAAAAATTTGAAGGGACACTCATTGTAATCTCGCACGACAGGGAATTTCTGCAAGGGCTTTGCGATAAAATATTCGAGTTCCGAGATGGCAGAATGAAAGAGTTTTTAGGTAATATTGATGAATATTTGGAGTTCAGACAAAAAGAAAGCATCCGCGAAATTTCAGCGGAACGATCGAAGTTGAACGAAACTAAAACAGAGTCGCCGGTAGAACACAAAAAAACAGAAGAAAAACCTGCTCATCAATTTTTAAGCAAAGAAGAAAAAGCAATTAAAAATAAAATCACAAAAATAGAAGAGCAAATCACCGAATTAGAAGACAAAATAAAAACCTTGGAGGAAAGTTTCGCAAAAGAAAATCCTAGCGAAGAAACTTTGGATCAATATGCCTCTCTCAAGGAAAACCTGAATTCTGCACTCCAAGAATGGGAATTTTTAGCACAGCAATTGACATAAATAATATAAAAAATATCTTGCCTTCAAATTAATCGCAATAAATGCGAAGGTAAACTTTAGAAGAAATTGCTAAAAATTACAACAACTAAGGCATTTCACTTAGCAAAGAAGACTGTTTTTGCGGATAAGAGTTGTAAAAACGGGCTACACAAAATATCCTGTAATTTTATAAAAATTTTGCTATTGCTAAGTGAAACGCCTTTGCGAAACCTTTATACAGTACAATTAAAGAAATCTTTGCGATAAATAAAAATTTCGGTATATCCTTAATTAAATTTTTAATGTGTTTAGTTTAGATTTATTAATGAACTCTACATAAAAATTTAATATTGAGACAATTAACAAGTTAATTTCAAATTCGAATTATAAAAAAAGTGATTAATATTTACCAAAATACATTTTTAAATTGTTATTTTTAATACGTTTAACTTGATAAAAAAGTGCTGAAAAAATTTCAATAAAAAAATAAATGTAATTTCACATTTGTATTATATTTGTAGCCGTAAATCATCAGTAATATTAAAAAAACCTAAAACGAATAACAACATTTTATGATTTATAAAATAAGAGTAATATTAGACGCAAAAGAAAGTATTTTCAGAGATGTAGAAATCAAAGATAAGCAAACACTTTGGAACCTGCATTTGGGGATTAAAAGTGCATTTAGCCTACAGGGCGATGAACTTTCCTCATTCTATTATACCAATGAAGAATGGGAAGAAGGGCAAGCTGTTCCTTTGGAAGATATGTCGGATGATGGAGACGGAGAAACCATGTCAGATGTCTACTTAAGAGAAGGATTTCCTGCTGTAGGAAGCAAAATGCTTTTCAAATATGGATTTATAGATCTTTGGGAGTTTTTCTGCGAATTATTGGAAATTGCGGAGGAGAAGCCATCTGTTAATTACCCCATCACCGTATACAGATTTGGAAATGTTCCGCTAAAAGCTCCGGCAAAAGGAGGCTCTTCCAACCCTAAAGGAGCTAGTTCGTTAGGAATAATGGATGACGACTTCGCAGATTTAGACAATGATTTCGGCTCCGAGTTTGATAGTGGTTTTGATGACGACGAAGAGGAAGATGATTTCAACGATGGATATTACGACGAAAAAATAGAAGACGATAAAGACTAAATACCTAAAAGCCCGAAATTATCGGGCTTTTTTAGTTCTGTTAAATTATTCCTAAAATCAAAGGTTTATTTCCTATATCCAAAGGAAAAGACTATTTTTGCTCAAGTTAAAAAAAACAGGAAAACAAGGTTAAACAACCTCTTTATAACACTAATAGTCAAAACTATATCACTAAAAAGAACATTAAAATTATATTATCTAATCGAAATGAAAAAATATTTTTTACTTGCATTACTAACTATTTTCATGCTTTCTTGTTCCAAGAAAGAAGTGGTTATTACAGGAAAACTTGCCAACGCTTCGCCTTTGGAAAGAATAGAACTCATTGAAGCATCGGCAATTGCTACTTTACCGGTTGCCAATATTGGTTTAGACGAAAAAGGAAACTTTTCGGATACCCTTACTATAGCCAACGATGGAATCTACGCATTAGCATACGGAGGAAAAGTTAATTTTATTTATCTTAAAAAAGGAAAAAACATCAATATTTCCGGAGACGGAAACACCTTGCAAAATGAATTGAAGATAACAGGAGACGGACAAGCCAACAACGAGTTTTTGATGGATAGTCAGAAATTTATCATCCAATATTTATCAAAATTAGATATGACGGTGCTTACCAAAGATGAAGCATCTTTCTTGAAAGAATTGGAAAAATACAGAACCGATATTACCAAAAAAATAGACGAAATTGCAACTGCCAAAAAGCCTGATTCCGATGTTATTGATTGGAAAAAAGGAGACTTAGACGTCAATCTTTTAATGCTTTCTGTACAATACGAATCTATGCACGGGCAAGCTACCAACAACCCGAATTTCAAAGTTTCTCCTAAATTCAAAGAATTTCAAAAGAAATTGGAAAAAGAGGATTTCGTAAAAAAATACCCTACCTACAGACAATATCTGTTGAGTAAGTTAGGAGCAGATTTGCAAAAATTTGCTCAAACACAAAAAGATACCAACGCTACCAATACTCAGGTTTTCCTCAACTTCCTTGATACTCAAAAGGATTTGGCACAAGATACCAAAGATTATTTGGCTGCTTTCGTAGCAACACAGTTCGATTTGAATCCTCAAAACGACAAGCTGGATCAAGTAATGAAAGTATTGAACGAAAAAATAAAATCTACAAGCGTAAAAGCTGATTTAGCAAAAGTTCAGGAAGCTATGGTCGGTATAAAAGTAGGAACTCCGGTTCCCGATGTCGAGTTGATAAAACAAGACGGAAAAACGACAAAATTATCGGAAATGAAGGGCAAACCTACCCTATTGGTATTCTACTCTTCATGGGCTCCGGGTATGGTAGAAAGAATTACTCCTGTACTGAAAGAGCTTACCGATTTTTACAAATCGAAAATGAATTTTGCTCTCATTAATATGGATGATAACGCCAAGCAATTTGGAAAAACATCTAAGGCTCTCATGAACGGAATTACAGGCACCAACCTATACGCAAAAGGAGGTTTGAAGTCTGATGCCGCCCAGAAATTTGCCATCTACGGTTTCAAATTACCAAGTTTCATGGTTATTGATAAAGATGGGAAAGTAGCCAGCAAAGTTTTTTTCAATATTGCCGATACTCAGTTTATTGAAATTTTAAACAAACAAACCGGTCTTACAGCTCCTACTGCTCCTCCTGCACAAATGCCGCAAGGTACTGCACCTGCTCCCACTCCTGAAGCTAAAGGACACGAAGGACACGGACACAAATAATTTTTGAGCTATTCAGAAATGTTAAAATACTTGTAACCATTAAAATTGAAGAATATTTTTCTTTAATTTTAGTGGTTACTTTTTTAGATTTTATTTAAGGAATCTTTAGATTTCGATAAATCATTTGCTTCTGTCATAAATTAGAAACAAAATTCTCATCTTTATATAAAGTTATTGTATAAATAATTAAAAAAATAATTCCTTTGAAAAAAAGAAAAAATACCATTTTAGAAAACATACAACTGCTTTCTGCCGGAGCAAAAGGTGTAGCAGTAGGCAAAACAAACGAAGGCAAAACCGTTTTGGTCACAGGAGCAGTTCCCGGCGATGTAGTAAATGTTCGGGTTAAAAAATCCAAATCCAAATATGTGGAAGGTGAGGCCATAGAAATTCTGGAAAAATCGCCTTTTCGAGTAGAACCTGTATGTACTCATTTTGGTGTTTGTGGAGGTTGCAAGTGGCAGAACTTGAGCTACGAAAAGCAATTGGATTTCAAACAAGAAGAAGTTATCAATAATATAAAAAGAATTGGAGGTATCGAAAATTTTGAGTGCCAAGCAATTTTGGGTTCGCAGGAGCAATACTACTACCGAAACAAAATGGAATTCTCCTTTTCCAATGCCCGTTGGCTCACTTTAGAAGAAATAAATTCCGATGAAGAAATCAACCAAAAAGATGCTTTAGGATTCCATATTCCGGGACAATGGAGTAAAATTTTGGATTTGAAAGAGTGTCATCTACAAGAAGATCCATCGAATGTAATTCGATTGGCAGTAAGAAATTACGCCATCGAAAATCAGTTGGAATTTTTTGATGTACGCAACCAAGAAGGTTTTCTGCGAACGCTCATGCTACGCCAAAACTCTAAAGGAGAATGGATGGTTTTGTTTCAGTTTTTCAGAGAAAGCGAACAGGAAAGAATCTCATTATTAGATTTCGTTAAAAATCAGTTTCCACAGATTAAAACTCTTCTTTTTGCCATTAATCCAAAGGGGAACGACAGTATCTACGACTTAAATATTCAAACCTATTTCGGCGAAGGATTTTTAATGGAGGAGATGGATGGTCTACAGTTCAAAATAGGTCCTAAATCTTTCTTTCAGACCAATTATCAACAAGCCTTAGAACTGTATAGAAAAACCTTGGAATTCGCTGATCTAAAGGGGCATGAAGTAGTATACGATTTATATACCGGCACCGGAACCATTGCCCAATTTGTAGCAAAAAATGCTAAACAGGTCATTGGCATAGAGTCCGTTCAGGAAGCTATAGATGCCGCAAAAGAACATGCTGCACTCAATGGTTTAAGCAACTGCTCTTTCTACTGCGGTGATATGAAAGACATTTTCAATGACGAGTTTTTGTCTACACACCCAAAAGCAGATGTCTTGATTACCGATCCTCCACGCGATGGAATGCACCAAAAGGTAGTAGAACAAATCCTAAAACTCAATCCTGAAAAAATAGTTTATGTAAGTTGTAACTCTGCTACACAAGCCCGAGATTTAGCATTAATGAAAGAACAGTATACCTTAGTAAAAATTCTCCCCGTAGATATGTTCCCACAAACCCATCACGTAGAAAATATTGCTTTACTGATAAGAAAAAACCGTCTTGCTTAGTTAGCAAGACGGTTTTATAAATAATTTTCAGTCAAAAATACCGAGAAAAAATTATTTAAATTTATATCCCAAGCCTATTTGCCAAAAATTATTATAGACTTTACCACCTGATTCTTTGGATAAGTTTGTTACTCCAAAATTATATCTCGTATCAAAAAACAAACCATTTTTAAGAGTATATTCAGCTCCAAGAAAAGGTCCAAAGTTAAACGTATTTACTGATGATTTAATATTTTTTTCTTCATCATTGCTTGGCAAGTATGGCAAGGCTTCAGCAGGTAAATTATGATTAAATGTAGTTTTTTTTGTGGCACTAACTATAAAACCGAAATTGAGTCCTCCTGATAAAGCTAAAGAACTATTTGCATAGTATTTTAAAGAAACGGGAATTAACAAAGTGCCGAGAGTAACATTTTCTGTGTAATTTAAATAGTAGTACCCGCCATATTCGGAATCTGAAACCTTACCTCCTAAAGAAGAATATAATAACTCTCCTTGAAGAGCTAAATTTTCTTTTAGTCTATGCTCTACCAACCCTCCTAAATAAAATGTAGATTTAGAATCTGTTGTTAATTTAGCTGCTTGATTATCTTGCTTGAGTGATAAACTAGACAAAGCATAACCTGCTTTAACTCCAAATTTTGTTTGACCACTCACTAATCCAAAAAGTGCTAAAGCACTTGCTAAGAATAATTTTTTCATAATTTTTTATTTAAATTTTGAGTGGCAAAAATAATAAAAATTACATACAAACACCCCCTCTTACCTAAATAATTAACCCGTCAACCCGCATACCTCTGATTTTTAAGCATTATAGATTAAAATTTTTCCAAAGCACCCAAGCCAAAAAGGGCAAAATCGTACAAAGCCGGATCCTGAGTATTGTATTTTCTTAGTAATATATCCAGTTCTTCTACCGCCTTCCAATCGTTTTGTTTTCGGGTAAGGATACCTAATTTCCTTGCTATATTACCACTGTGTACATCCAAAGGACAAGAAAGGTATTGGGCATCTATTTCTTTCCAAATTCCCAAATCAACTCCTTTGTTATCTTTTCTTACCATCCATCGCAAGAACATCATGAGTCTTTTACATGCCGAATTTTTGTAAGAGCTACTCACGTGTTTATGACTTCGGTGTGGTTGATCGCGTATAAACTCCTCTCTAAACCTATGCAATGAATGGTAAAAATTAGACTCGTTATCTCTAAGCAAGAATAGTTTTTCCAGACTTTCGTATTTAGTATAAATACGACGTAAACGCAAAACAAAGAACTTAAAATCTTCTCCGTTAAACGTACGGTGAACAGATGTATTTACAACATCTTTAAAATGCCTTTCGGAAGCATTCATTACAAAATCGTAAGGATTGTCTCCCATTATACTCATGATTTTCTCGGCATCTTTGATAATAGATTTCCTATTTCCCCAAGCAATACTTGCCGAGAAAAATGCACTAATTTCAACATCTTGCCTCAACTGAAACCGATGTGGAATCTGCAACGGATCACTATCAATATAATTGGGAACATTAAATTCGTGAGCTTTTTCGTCTAAAAAAGCAAAAATTTCTTTTTCATTCATTTTTTATGAGGTTGTCTAAATTTTATGCAATTCCTCAATTTCCTTAATTTAAATAAACTTTGTTTATTTCTTTTTTAATATTAAGACATTCAGTTAATTAAGGAAATATTTAAGAAATCAATCAGTTGATTTTGAGTGAAATAATTAAGCTAAATTGTCTTTAATCTTAATGTTAAAAATATTTTACAAATTTAAACAGGCTCTAAGTATATGACAAATTTAACCACTAAGCACCCAAAGAAAACACCATTTTAGAATTTCGAAAAGATAATATAGTAACTTTTGTGTAAAAACTTATGATTTTAAAATTTCGTCATACACTCGGAATATTTTTAATCTCACAACCAACGATTTTACGACTTGCGAGTTTATAAACCTCCTATCCAAGCTCTAAATCTTTACGGCTTCTAAGGCTTTGGGCAAAAAAGTGTTGGGGAAAATAGTTCTTGCTTCATCGGTAAAAACGGTCAAATCACTATATCGGTTAGAAAAATGCCCTAATATCAGCTTTTTCACATGAGCTTTTCGGGCAATAGTTGCAGCTTCCAATGCTGTAGAATGTCCCGTATAATCTGCCATCTCTTTCAGGTTATGCAAAAACGTAGCTTCGTGGTACAGCAAATCAACTCCCTGAATAATAGGGATAACCGATTCTAAATAACGGGTATCACTACAAAAAGCATAAGAGACAGAAGGTTCCGCTTCTTTAGTCAAAATTTCATTTTTCAAAACATAGCCATCTTTCAAAACAAAATCATCACCTCTTTTGATGCGGTGGTAGTCACAAATTTCAATTTCAGGGTATTTTATAACTTCCTGCATATTGAGATGACGCTCTTTAGGTTTTTCTTGAAACAAATATCCATTGCAATAAATCCTGTGATGGAGCGGTATAGTACGAACCTCTACCCTATTGTCTTCAAAAATAAGTTCGGAACTTTTGCTCTCCAACTCATGAAACACCAAATCGAAACCTTTATTGGTCTGGGAAATTCTCAGAACGGTTTCTATCATTTCCTTGATGCCTTTAGGTCCGTAAATATGCAACGGCATTTCCCTTCCCAAAAGTTGAAATGAGGAAATAAGCCCCGGCAAGCCGAAACAGTGATCGCCATGCAAATGAGAAATGAAAATATGATTGATTTTTGAAAACTTAACTTTTGCCCTGCGAAGTTGTACCTGCGTACCCTCGCCACAATCAATTAAGAAACAACGATCTCCCATTTCCAAAAATTGCGAAGTAGGAGCCGTTTTTACAGTCGGAATCGCTGAATTGAAACCTAATATAGTAAGATATGAACTCAAATTATTAATTTAAAAAAACACCACAAATTACGGAATTAAAACATTATACAACAAGTTTATTTCAACAGCCTCATGTAAGTAAGTTCTTCGTGGGGCAGTAACTCCGGATGAAAGATAAGAATATAATCTTTCAACACCCAATCTGCCCGTACTGTGCCACTCTCAAAGTAATCATTGGCATTGCCTTTTTGCCGTGCATTGATGCTGTATATATTACCTTGTCGAAACGCAGAAATTTTCTCGTAAGAAGGATTTATTCTCAAAAGTTCTTTCTTGGTTTTATAATTTCCTGCATTTACCCAAAACGGTGTATTTTGAGACTTTGCCAACACCTCTTCAAAACTCATAGGAACCGAGCGGTCGCTATGGTCTTCTGCCAAAATATATTTTGCCCCCGCATCTCGCAAATAATGAGCGACAAAG
This sequence comes from Cloacibacterium sp., assembly GCA_017995195.1. GTDB lineage: Bacteria > Bacteroidota > Bacteroidia > Flavobacteriales > Weeksellaceae > JAGOJI01. The sequence goes on along the minus strand of JAGOJI010000005.1, from coordinate 14,361 downwards.
GTATTTCCACCAGCCATAAACCATTGGTTCCCATACATTTCGTTTACCAAAACTTTCGGATTTTCCTTTGCAGTTTTTGTTTTTTCTTTCAGGGAATGGTAGTTTTTTTCGATTTCCGAAAATTTTTGCTCTGCCTTTTGTTCCGTACCTAGCAATTTTCCGAAAATTTTCAGATAAGCGGCTTTTTCCAGTGGTTTTTGCTCCAAATATTCGTCTAAAAACACCAACTGAATACCGTTTTTCCTTAGTACATCATAAGTATTCTCGAAACTGGAAATATAATTGGTAAAAATAACATCGGGTTTCAGAGCCAAAATTTTCTCTACATTATATTTTTGGTCGCTGCCCACATCTTCAATTAAATTATTCTGAATCAGTTGCCGAATTTTATCGGAATAGATGTATTCTTTGCCGGCAACCCCTACTATTTTCTGCTCTTCATGAAGCTCCACTACATATCCTACCAAACTTGCATTGAGCATAACAACTCTCCTAAAAGGTATTTTCGCCTTATCGAAAGTATAGTCGAATTTTCCTGATTTTAATTTAAAAAACTGTTTATCTTCTGTAAACTGAACTTTTGATGATATTTTCGTCCACGAATTTAACGGTTCTGATTGATTTTTTTTGCATGAAACAAACAGCAAAAAAGAAATTATAATTAAAATTTTTGATTTCATATGCCAAAGAAAACGAAAAAGTATTATATTTGCAAACCGAAAACGGGTGCGTAGCTCAATTGGATAGAGCGTCTGATTACGGCTCAGGAGGTTGAGGGTTCGACTCCTTCCGCGCTCACGAAGAAGGGTTTAGAAAAAACACTAAATCCTTCGAAAACATAGGAATAGTAAGCATTTATATTTTTTGAAATAAGGCTTATTATTCCTTTTTTTTGTCACCTATTCTGTCACCTTGTTCCGGTGTGGTGACAAAAGGAATCTATAACAAAATGGAGAACTCTGTCATTTTTTTGGATAATCTGAAAAAACAGTTCAGTTTTTATCTGTATATTCGCAAAAATTTCATTAAATGAAAAAAACATTTTTCGTCTTTCTACTAAGTACCTCTGCTGTTTTATTTTCTCAGGAAAGTATTCAGTTCGAGAAAGATAATTTCGCTAAAATTCTTGAAAAAGCAAAAAAACAGAACAAACTCATTTTCTTAGATGCCTACGCTTCTTGGTGCGGACCTTGTAAAATGATGGACAAAAATATTTTTACCAAAAATTCGGTAAAAGAGTACTACAATGCCCATTTCATTAATGCTAAAATTGATATGGAAAAAGGCGAAGGAGTTACCATTGCAAAAAAATATAATGTAAGAGCCTATCCTACTTATTTGTTCATCAACGGAAAAGGAGAAGTGGTTCACAAGGCTGTAGGATATTTTGAGGAAAATCAATTTTTGGATTTAGGAAAAAATGCCCAAAATCCCAATAATAACATTGAGGCAATTAAGAAAAGGTTTGATGAGGGAGAAAGCAATCCGGAGTTTCTCAAAAATATCATCAACACCAATTATTCCAGTGATTACGATTTTGCCAAAAAAGCCTCGGAAAGATACTTCAACACAAAGAAAAACCCTGATATTTCTAAAGACGAAGTAGGCATATTGATGTTTTTTACACAGTCGCCCAATGATGCTAATTATCAGTATTTCATCAAGAATAAAAATGAGATTATCAAAATACTTCCCGAGGATAAGTATTTGCTATTCGATAATCAAGTCAAACTTTCGGGGATTATAAAAAATGCAATAGATTTTGATAAAAAAATAATAAAAGAAGAGTATTTTATTACTGAATCCTCTAAAATTGTAGGAAAAGAAGAAGCTACAAAAGCTTTGAATAAACTCAAACTCAATTTTTATCTAAAGGAAAAAAAATATACCGAATACGAGAAAACAGCTTTGGAATATTATAAAAACCCTGCACTTTTTGATGCCAACGAGCTCAATAGTGTTGCTTGGAATTTTTTCCAAAAGATAGATCGCCCCGAATCACTAAATATTGCTTTGGAGTGGGCAAAAGAATCTATAAAAAAAGAACAAGCCTCTCATAATACCGATACACTCGCCAATCTTTATCATAAATTAGGTGATAAAACAAATGCCATACTATGGGCAGAAAAATCTATTGAACTAGCCAAGGCAAAAGGAGAAGAGTTTGAAGAAACTCAAAAGCTTCTAAACACGCTAAAAAAGAAATAATTACCTGCTGTTTATGAAAAAATATTGGCTATTCATTTTATTGTGTACTGCAGTTTTTTCGTTTTCGCAAGAAAAACAAACTCGAATCAAGGCAAATGCTTTATTTCTCCCTTTAGGAATGATAAATATAGGTGTAGAAAGAGAAATCAACCACAATATCAGCCTACAAGGCGATGTTTTTATATCGCCTTGGAAATCTTTCAACGGAAGGCATCTGCAAGTATATATGGGACATATAGAGGGCAGATATTATTTCAAAGAAGTTTTCAACAAGTGGTATGCAGGAGTCAACCTTGGAGGATCTGTTTTTGATATTCAAAAATGGAATTATTGGAATGCCGACAAATACCAAAGAGGGTTCAACATTATGCTGGGAGGCGTAGTCGGCTACCAGTACCAGTGGAAACGAAACTGGAATATCGATTTTTATCTCGGAGGCGGTTTTTCGCAAGGTTTCTATCACGGCTACAGCAGCACCGAGCCTATTGGAAGATACGAGACTGCCGACCACTGGAATAAAAGTGGAGAGTGGATTCCTTACAGAGGAGGCATTATGGTATCTTATAAACTTTAACCCATGAAAATCAAGAGTGCTAAATTCCTTATCGTAAGTATCTTAACCTTCATTATTATATTCTTGATGAATTACATCGGAAATACTTCGCCTGATAAACTGCAAACAGCCCTTATGAACGGTATTGCAGGAGTAGTAGGACTCGCCATAGGAATGATCATATACAACCGAAATCAAGACAAGAATAATCATCCTTCGAATCATTTCGATTAATTAAATGATTAGATGATACTTATATCAACTCTCTCGTAATCCTGTGTAAGCAGAATATAAATTCTTTAAAATAATCCATTCCTGCTAATTTTGCGTTCCAGTGCCACGGATTCATAACTGTAGAACGAAGGACAAACAGACCGTTCTGGTCGTATTCTTTTTGATTGATACGGAGTTTTTCTAATAGTTTTTTGATGGAGTTATAACTATACTGGCTTTCATTGAAGGTAGTTCTGGAAACAAAAAACTCTTGTCTATAAGGCGTGCTAGAATCACTAATGGAGAGTTTGCTGTATAATTTTTTATTGAGCTGATTGAGTTTTTTCAGCGATACGTCAACATCTACCAATCGTCCATTTTCCAGTTTCATAGGCTTCGCTATAAAACACACCACATTACTATCCGGCTCATAGAGGTATTGAAATGTGAAAGGGTGATCTGTTATTTCCTCATCGGAAAAAAGATGCTGTTCCAGCTCCAAAAACATATTTTTGTGCTCATCTAAATAGCTGCACAATTTTTTCGTGTTCAGTAAGGTGGTTCTAATGATTTTACCGTGCCCATGAGTATCTAACGGAATGGCCTTGTGAGCAAGGTAACAAGCAGCGGCAGCAGCTCCGGGTTTAGAACCTTCAATAATATAAGGTCCTACAGCTGTGATTTGGCTCAGAGAATCAATATTTTTAATTCCTCCCTTTTCATCGGAAATATATTGTGCTTCTTGCTTAATATGCTCTGTTACCACCCCATTTTTAAAGCTAATCATTCCCGCAGGATAAGGAATATAGCCTAATTTATGAGGATCTATTGTAATGGAATCCGCTTTTTGAATGGATAATAATGCCTTATAAACCGAGGGATCGTTCCATTCTATTTCCACATCTTTTACAATGATCTTTTCGTTGATATCAATGTCATATTGCTCCTTTACACACAATTTATCCGAATAAGAAGCATAAGATTTTTCCAAATCCATCTTTTCTTTATTCAAATCGGGGTGATTCAGCAAACTACGCATATAGCCTCCCCAAGCCGCATCTACATGAAACCAAAAAGAAAGATTGTTTTTTTTACTCAACTCATCTCTCAACGTTGCTATTTCGTGAATAGGGTCTATAGCACCTTCTTCAGTAGTACCTAAAATCCCTATAACAGCGGCTATATACTCACTGTCTTTTAAATTCTCAATTAATTTTTTTAGTTCCTGAACATTGATTCTGAAATTAGCTTCTACCGGAATTTTAACTACATTATCTTCACCATACCCTAAGATATTAGCAGCCTTTTTAATGGAATAATGTGCTGCTTCCGACACAAAAATTTTAGGGGTAAGTCCCAATTCTCCCAAAACCGAAAGCAAGCCTTTTTCTGCAATGTTGAATTTTGAAGTTGGAATAAAAGCATTAATGGACTGGATAACCTTTTTGGGTTCTTGGTGCAAGTCATTAATAAGATAATTCGCCAGTTTTCTATAGATAAAGATAGATTCCTTAGGTTTTATGGTCAATAAATCTTTGGGAAGTACTTCGCTAATAGAAATACTTTGGTTTTCCTTATGCTTAGGTAATTGTATTTTAAAATCAATCTTATTTTTTTTACAATATTCCTGAACCACCAAAGGAGCAAACTGAATAGTTCTTGCTACCCATAAAGCCTCCAAATTGGCAATAGTACCTCCGGAAGTAATGTGTGTCCACGAATATTCGGGATGATAGCCTAGCATCTCTGCTACCATTTTTCCGGCCTCTATTTCCAGCGGAACGGTTACCGGTGCTGCCTCACTTGTTACATTATTAGGATTATAAAGCATACCCGCAAAATATCCAATAACTGATGGGAGCGATTGCTCCGAAAGCATATGAGCAATATACCTTGGCGAATAAAAAGGATAATGTGCCTTGAGCTCGTTGAGTACAGAATCTATCTGCCCCGTAAGTTTATCATACCAAAATTCCTGATTTCTTCGTAGAACCCTGTCTACCACTACAGGATCGGTAGGGAAATAATTTCGTCTCCAGTGGATATAATCATCAAAAATATAGTTGATGAGTTCCTTCCAAATGGCAGAATTTTCTGCTTTCGGGCCAAGAAACCATGCCGACAAGGGGTGATGTGTTTTACCTTCTACTTTACTAGGGTCTATATGTTTGCTCATTTTATGTTATACCAGAGTTAAGAGATACTTAAAAAAATATTTTATCACTTTTTTAGTCCTCGTAGACTATATATTTCGTTCTTATTTTTTGAAAATCCTCCAAATCTTTTTTCCACGAATGCTTTATTTCCTGTATAGATTTTTTGGCGATAATTTGTTTTCTGAGTTCATCTGTTCCTGCCAATGTATCGAACCAAAGGTTTTTAAGGAAAAAATCTTGCTGTGGGTTTTTATAATTCTCGTAGGCTCTTATTACCCATTCCAGATTAATTTCTCTTAAATCCTTGTTGTATTTACTTAAGTCTTCTCCAAAACATAGCTGACCGTTCAAAAAAGGGTCTTTGGCTCCAAAATTGGGTTTGGGAGTAAACTGATAAGGCATTTTTTTTGTCCAAGGACTGCCATAAATCTGAAACGGAAAATCTGTACCTCTTCCTACAGAAACCTGCGTCCCTTCGAAGAAGCAAAGGCTTGGGTACAAATTAATGGATTGACTATTGGGCAAGTTAGGCGATGGTCTCTCGGAGATGGTATAACGTTGTTTTTTGTGGTAATTCATCATTGGAATCAAGGAGTATTTGCACTGAACTCCATTTTTCAACCATTTTTCACCATTTACCATTTTACCATACTCGCCTATCGTAAGCCCATAAACCACCGGAACAGAGTGAAGCCCTACAAAACTTGTCCATTTTTGTTTTAGCACAGGACCATCAATGTACCCGTCGTGTGGATTTGGGCGATCCAGCACCATTACTTCTACATTGTTCTCTGCGGCAGCTTCCATTACGTAAGCAAGTGTAGAAATATAGGTATAAAATCTTACGCCGACATCTTGAATATCAAATAAAACCAAATCTACTCCTTGCAGTTGATTGGGCGTAGGTTTCTTGTTATTACCATAAAGCGAAACAATAGGCAAATTGGTTTTTTTATCGATTCCGTTTTTAACATGCTCTCCTGCGTCGGCAGTTCCCCTGAAGCCGTGTTCCGGAGCAAAAATTGATTTTATTTTGATGTTATTTTTTACCAAAAAATCTACCAAATGGGTACCATCACTCAGTAAACCGGTTTGGTTGGTTACAATAGCCAGTGTTTTATTTTTGAGTAAAGGGAGATAGAGTTCCGGCCTGTCTGCCCCTGTTTTGAAACAATTTTCTGAGGTTGAAGTGGCTGAATATAACTTCTGAGCAGTATAATATTGACAAGTTCCAAAAACAATTAGCACAATTGCTACGAAATCTTTAATTTTGACTTTTAAATCCATCGACTTGAAATTTCCTATATATTTTTCTAAAAAAATTGCGTTTTCCAAAGATAACAAAAATAATCTTTCGCGAGTGATTGTATTCATCGGGAGGCTTTCGGTAGCTTTGGGAATCATTGTTTCATTAATTACTGTTTCCACAGGCCTGGGCTCCAAAAAGGCAATTAAAAACAGAATGGGAGATTTTGGCGGACATATTTCGGTAAAGTCTACCCGCTCCAACTCGTCTTACAACTCCTCTGTTCTCCACAAAGAAAATTTTCAGCCACAGAAGCTCCAATCGCTCTCTGAAATCGAAAGTACACAGTCTTTTGCTACCGTAAGTGGTATTTTGAGAAACGAAAGCCATTTTGCGGGTATTATCCTAAAAGGTATGGCAAAGAATTTTGATACCGAACGATTCAAGAAATTCATGGTTTCTGGTGAGATTCCTGTATTTACCGAAAAAGGCTACAACAGCCAGATTATACTATCCGAAAAAATAGCCAAGGATATGCACCTGAAAGTAAAAGACAGCATTGTTGCTATCTTTTCCAAAGAAAACGAAAAACCTATTTACCGAAAATTTGAGGTTAAAGGAATTTATAAAACCGACATCAAAATGATTGACGATCTCTTTGTAATAGGTGACATCAACCATGTGAGAAGAATACAAGGAATGGAGAAAACTGACATTGGTGGAATGGATATTTTTCTGCGTGATTTTGATAAGGTAGACGAAGTGTTCCCGAAAATAGAGCAACTCATTGGCTATAGAAACTATGCCGAAAAAGCTACAGACAAATATCCTCAAATTCTTCAGTGGATTGATATTTTTGATACCAACATTGCTTTAATTATTACCATTATGCTTATTGTGGTTATCATTAATATCATTATGGTATTGCTTATTTTAATTATTGAAAGAACAAACTCTATAGGTCTACTAAAAACATTGGGTGCCAACAATGCACAAATAAGAGCCATTTTCATCAATTATACTTTAATGATTATGGTTCCCGGGCTTGTTATAGGAAATCTTATTGGTTTGGGCTTATTATTTATTCAAAAATTCTTTGGAGTTATAAAACTCAACCCCGAAAACTACTATGTAAGTACGGTTCCTGTTGATCTAAATCCGGTTTATATTTTGGTGATTTCATTAGGAATTTTAGCAATTTCAGGAATCTCGCTTATTCTCCCAAGTTATTTGATTAGTAAAATTTCTCCGGTAAAATCAATTAAATACAACTAAGAACTTGTTGACTGTCATTGTAAACTGACGGAAGAACTGAAAAAGAAAAATTATAATTTAATGACAATAACAAAGACTGAAATCCCTAAAAAATCACTACTTAAAACTAACAATATGACTTATGATTATATCGACAGTTTTCAAGGGCAGTTTTACGATAAATATCAAAATATTGGGACAACAGAAATTGGAAAATCATTTTTTTCAAGTGGACCAAAATGGATTGACAAACTATTTGCAATAAGAAATAAGTTGGTTGGGCTTTTTGGACTAAAAACGTTTGGAAAGACAACTGACAAACAAAAAATGCTTGATGATTTCAAATGTGAAAAAGGAGAACAAATAGGACTTTTCAAAGTGTTTGATAAAACTGCTGACGAAATAATTTTAGGTGAAGATGACAAACATTTGAATTTTAGAGTTTCTTTATTTATCAACAAGCAAAATGAAACAGACAAAAATTTAATTATTTCGACAACAGTAAAATTTAACAATTGGTTTGGGCGACTTTATTTTTTTCCAGTTCAACCATTTCACAAATTAATCGTACCCACAATATTGAAAGGAATTATAAAAAATATTGAACAACAAAACAGAAAATAAACAACGAACAGCCAACATAGTATTTGAAAAAGGCGAGGTTGAATATTTAATAGAACTATCAGTTGCATTTAGTCGCACCTGCTTTTTCGTTCCACATTTTTTATAGTTTAGTTCCACGAAGAAAGCATTGGCTACGCCGAACCTAAAGATTTCGCTTCGGTTGGTTGAAATTGAACTTTTCGTCCAATTTTACCCGCCCTTCGCAAATACTTTTCGTGATACGTTTACATATAAAAGAGGCTGTCCTTTTTGGGACAGCCTTTGTTTTATTGAAGTGGAATTTCAAAAAAATTAGAATTTCAAATCTCCATTAATTTCTCTTACTGCGTTCGCCGCTTCCTCAAATTTTGTTTTTTCGGCATCGGTAAGGCTTATGTCTACTATTTTTTCTACTCCATTTTTACCAATAATACAAGGAACACCCAAGCAAATATCTTTTTGCCCGTATTCTCCGTCTAGCATTACTGAGCAAGGAATCATTTTTTTCTGATCACACGCAATAGCCTGCACAATTACCGATACAGCTGCTCCCGGAGCATACCATGCCGATGTTCCCAATAGTTTAGTGAGTGTTGCTCCACCCACCTTGGTTTCTTCGGTTACATAGGCTTGCTTTTCTGCATCTAAAAATTCTGAAACAGGGACTCCGTTTCTGGTTGCTTTACTCATCAATGGCAACATACCTGTATCCGAATGAGCCGCAATCACCATACCATCTACATCTGAAGAAGGGCAACCTAAAGCCTCTGCCAATCTGTATTTGAAACGGGCACTATCCAAAGCTCCTCCCATTCCTATAATTTTGTTTTTGGCAATTCCGGAAGTTTTATGCACCAAATACGCCATAGTATCCATTGGATTACTTACCACAATTATAATAGCCTCCGGTGAGTGTTTTAGAATATTGGAAGTTACTTCTTTTACAATTCCTGCATTGATGCCAATGAGTTCCTCTCTGGTCATTCCCGGTTTTCTTGGAATTCCAGAAGTAATTACAGCAACTTTGGAACCCGCTGTTTTACTATAGTCGTTGGTAGATCCCGAAATCTTGGTATCAAAACCATTGAGCGATGCTGTTTGCATCAAATCCATGGCTTTGCCTTCGGCAAAACCTTCTTTAATATCTACCAAAACAACTTCCGATGCGAAATTTTTCATCGCGATATACTCTGCACAGCTCGCTCCTACGGCACCTGCACCTACTACGGTTACTTTCATTTTTATTTATTTTTTATTAAATCAATTTTATTCATCAAATGTAAAAATTATTTACTGACTGAACAATTCAATCCCCCAAACAATATCATCTATTTTATCAATGAATTTAGAGCCTGCTTAAATTTTTAAAGTATTTTAAACATTAAGAAACCTTTAGGTTCGGCGAAGCCAAATTAAGGCAATTTAGTTGAATAATTTTCACTCAAAATCAATTGATTGATTTCTTAAATACTTTCTTAATTAACTGAATGCCTTAATATTAAACAAAGTTTATTTAATTGAGGAACTGCATAAAATAAAATTTAAACAGGCTCTTAATTACCACACGACTTTCTTTTAATAACAATCATATGGTACAAGACATAAGAACATTTGTGCTTGTTCCAATTTTTTTTACTTCAAGAATTCTATAAGATTTGCTGAAAATTATATAAAACATTGGCATATGAGTTATTGCACCTTTGTCGTAGAGATTTAACAAAATAAAACTTAAAAAAAGAAATTATGAAAAAGGTATTTTTAGCAGTAGCAATTGTAGCAAGTTCGTTATCGTTTGCTCAAAAATTTGGAGTAAAAGCAGGAACCAATATTTCAACAATATCCACCGATGGCTACGATGAAACCAAAGCCAAAATGGGATTTTATGCAGGAGCTTTCTATAATATTCCTGTAACAGAAATGTTTAGAATTCAACCCGAAGTAATTTATAATAATTTAGGAAGCGAAGCCAAAGGAAGTGTTTTGGGACAACCATACACCAGAGCATTAGACCTCAATTACATCTCTATTCCTGTAATGTTACAGATAAAACCAACCGAACATTTCTATGTAGAAGCAGGACCTACTTTCGGATTCCTTGTGGGTGCAAAAACAAATACTTCATATAATGGAACAACAGTAATTAGAGAACTTAACAATGACGATTTTAATAAATTTAACCTTGGCGTAGGTGGAGGTTTGGGTGTAGACATCACAGATAATATCGGGATTAATGCTCGTTATATATACGGTTTCAGTGATGTTACAAAGCCTGATTCGGATCCGAACATCAAAGCGAAAAACAGAAACAACACTGTGCAAATAGGTTTGAACTACAAGTTTTAAAAAAACTGAATACACCAAGTACAAAACTTATTGGTATAACAAAAAAGTTCGAGATTTTTCTCGAACTTTTTGCTATGATAGATAGATAAAAAGATTATCCTTTTAATGCTTTTATTTTTTCATTTAAGACAGGAACAATCTGGAAAGCATCTCCTACCACACCATAATCTGCTGATTTGAAGAATGGTGCCTCTGCATCATTATTGATCACCACAATAGTCTTAGATGAGTTAACACCTGCCAAATGCTGAATAGCTCCGGAAATACCTATCGCAATATACAAATTGGGAGCTATGGCTTTACCTGTCTGTCCCACATGCTCGTTGTGACCTCTCCAACCAATATCCGACACGGGTTTAGAACACGCTGTTGCTGCTCCCAAAGTAGCTGCCAAGTCTTCTATCATGCCCCAATTTTCGGGACCTTTCATTCCTCTTCCCGCAGAAACTACAATTTCTGCTTCTTTAAGGTCTAATTTCCCTGAAGATTTCTCTTGATTTACTACAGTAATTCCTTCATTGGAGACAGATACTTCTTTTACTTCTTCGGAGCCTGAGGTAGGATTTTCTTTTAAACCAAAAGCGTTTTGAGAAACCGTAACAATCACTTGAGAGGATTCGGTTTGAACTTGCATAAAGGCTTTTCCCGAGAACGACTTTCTTTTTACTTTAAACGGCGAAACACTTTCCGGTACGGCTACTACATTGGTAATCAATGCTGCATTTTTGGTAACTGCCAACATTGGGGCTACCGAACTTGCCTCTACTGTATGGGGGAAAACTACAATACCGTCGGCCACTTGTGCCAATGCTTCGGCGTAAGATTTAGCATTGAAGTTTTTAAGATTTTCACTCTTCAAAACAATAACTTTGGAAGCTCCGTATTTATACAATACATCTGCTTGATCTGTAGGGTTTATCGTAATTGCTACTACATCTGTCCCTGCTTTGTCCGCAACGGACTTTGCGTAAGAAACAGCTTCTAACGCTGCTTTTTTGTAAACTCCGTTTACATTCTCTGTATATACAAAAATTGACATAATTTTATAGATTTGAAATTTGAAATTGGAGGTTAGAGACTTAATTAGCCTCTACTCTCTTGTTTTTAAGTCTATTTTCTGATTAAATTACTTTTGCTTCTTCGTGTAGTAATCTTACCAATTCGTCTAAATTATCCGGAGAAACAAGTTTCACATTTGCTCTTGGAGGAACACTTTCAAACGAAACTGCTTTTACCTGAACTGCGGATTCTGTAGGTTCTTTCACTGTTAATGTTTTGGTTCTGGCAGACATAATTCCTCTCATATTAGGGATAATTAAATCTTTTTCGTCTACCATTCCTTTTTGTCCGGCAATTACAGCAGGTAGTTTTACGGTTACCGTTTCTTTTCCTCCTTCAATTTCTCTTTGTGCCGTAGCTTCTGCTCCGTTTACTTCTAATCCTACACAAGCATTTACAAAAGGTTGGTTCAGTAGCTGAGCTACCATTCCCGGTACTGCTCCGCCATTATAGTCCAAACTCTCTTTACCTGCCAAAACCAAGTCATAACCACCCTCTTGAGCTATTTTAGCAATCTCTTTTGCTACACTTATGCTGTCTTGAGGCTCTGCATTTACTCTAATAGCGTCATTTGCTCCAATAGCTAAGGCCTTTCTAATAACCGCTTCTGTACCGGCATCTCCCACTGTAACTACGGTTACGGTAGCTCCTTGGGTTTCTTGTAATTTCACAGCCTTGGTTAAAGCAAACTCATCTAATGGATTTATAACCCATTGAATGCCATTTTTGTCAAAAGCAGAATTATCTGCTGTAAAGTTAATTTTCGAAGTAGTATCCGGAACACTACTGATGCAAACCAATATTTTCATATGTAGATTTTTATTATTTTTTTGTTTTTACTATTATACACAAGCGTAGCTAATTTGCTAACAGTCTCCTTTAGTCTTACTTTAACCAAAATCATAAAGATTTCATAAATAGTTAATTGAAGATTTTGTTGTGCTAATATAAATAAAAAATATTATGCGTGCATAATATTTTTTCTATTATCGTTATTTATCATATGAAATTATCGACCGAACAAAGGAAACAAGATGCTTTTGTGCCTGAGTTACACGAAATTTATTTTACAGCACAGCTTAAAATTTTATTACCTTTGAGAAATGATAGTAGCAGATAAAAATATTTTACGAAACTATAATTTTATCGACCTATTTGCAGGAATAGGAGGTTTTCATTTGGCATTAAATTCAATGGGAGCAGAGTGTGTTTTTGCTTCTGAATGGGATAAATATGCAGTGGAAACTTATGAACAAAACTTTCATTTGAAACCCTTTGGAGATATTACTAAAATTTCTGAAAAAGACATTCCAACTCACGATATTTTATGTGGTGGTTTTCCTTGTCAAGCCTTCTCAATTTCAGGGAAACAGAAAGGTTTTGAAGATACAAGAGGAACACTATTTTTTGATATTGCAAGAATAACAGATTTTCACAAACCAAAAGTACTGTTTTTAGAAAATGTAAAAAATTTGGCTAAACACAATGAAGGAAAAACGCTAAAAATCATAACAAATTCATTGCAAGAATTGGGTTATTCTGTGTTTACAAAAATATTAAATTCAAGTAACTTTGGCTTACCACAAAATAGAGAAAGAATATATATTGTTGCTTTTCATAACTCTTTAAATTCAAATTCTTTTAAATTTCCGGTTCCACCCAATACGCCAATTTGTTTAGACCAACTTTTAGAAAATGAACCCAAAAATGCAAAAATAATTGAACGAAATGATATTGAAATTTATAAAAATTATACCGTTTCAAATTCATTGCTTTCTGAAATGGAAGTATTAAACAAACCCATTCAAATTGGAAAAGTAAATAAAGGCGGACAAGGAGAGAGAATATACCATACGCTGGGGCATGCTATTACACTTTCTGCTTATGGAGGCGGTGTAGGCTCCAAAACAGGATTATATTTAGTGAATGGAAAAATTAGGAAATTATCGCCAAGAGAATGTGCAAGAGTTCAAGGTTTTCCTGATAATTTTGTATTAAATTCATCTAACACACAGGCGTACAAACAATTTGGGAATAGTGTCTCTGTAAATGTCTTACAATATATTCTTATAGAAATTGGCAAAATTTTAAAATTGAATGAAAAGCAAAATAAAAACACAGTAGAATTAGAATATGCGTAAAGAACAAATATTAGGTTCACAAACAGCAAAAAATGGTTTTCTAAACGAAGACGATATTGTTGAAAAATTTAATAATTGGCTTTCAGATGAAGATGCTCAAAAATGGTTGTTGATGATGGAATATCAGTTGATGGATATTGAACATATAAAAGCTTTGAAATTAAGTGGTTGCAAAACAGATGTACAAGTTCAAGTAAGTATAAAATTAAAAGAAGCTATTGACGCACAAAACCTACAAGTAAAATTAGTAAGCAATCCCAAGGGATTTAATCAAATTGATAAAAGATGGGTTAACAAATATGTAGAAATGTGGAATATTCCACAACAAATTGCAACAATATTTAAAAAATATACAGGCGAAATAGAACCAACAATTGATAACCCAAAAGATAACCGAAGAATGTTCGCAAATGAATTTACTCCGGTTGAACAAGAAAAAATTCTCAATTGGCTTAATGAAAATCAATAGCGTCCTAAATAAAAAAATAAGAAGGAATTAAAGTAACTCAAAGTATCTTTGAGGTTGTACAACAAAAAAACCTTCTTATGGATTCAAAATTAACATTATTTTCCCAAATCATTTCA
>JAGOJI010000121.1 GCA_017995195.1 Cloacibacterium sp. | reverse complement strand
ATGCGTTTGGTTCCCGGTTTACGAGGAAGATTTGCATTTCATATCGTAACCATGTTTGCTTTCTGTTCTATGGTGATGACGTATTTTGGGGTTAATTATTACCTTTCGGGATTACATACGTATGCCACGGGCGACCCTATTCCTATACCGCTTTGGGTATATTTAGGACTTGCATTTATGAGTGTTTTGGGAATTGCTGCTTGGTTGAAATACAGAAGATTTCAAGTAAAATAAATGAATATTCATTCTCTTTTTGTGGTTTAATTGGTATTATTGTAACTTAACTTCATAACCTCCTAACTTTCGAATTAAGGTTAAAAATAAAAAGGCTGCCCTTTTTGGGCAGCCTTTATTATTTTTTCTACTTCATTAGATATTCCTGCATGAAACGTATTACTGCCAATCTTTGAAAATCTACATTGGCTTTTTTTCGGAAACCATGACCTTCATCTTTTGCTTCCAAATACCACACTACATTGCCTTGAGATTTTAATTTATCTCTCATTTGGGTAGCTTCGGTTACAGGCACTCTCGGGTCGTTGGTACCTTGTATAATAAACATAGGTTTCTTTATTTTATCCGTATTATTAAGAGGTGAGATCTTTTCTAAAAATTCATACATTTTAGGATCCCTTTCGTCTCCATACTCTACCCTTCTTAGGTCTCTTCGGTATTCTTCTGTATTTTTCAAGAAGGTATTGAAATTGGAAATCCCCACCACATCTACCGAACATTTTATTTTATCGGCATAGTGAAATGCTGTTGCCAAAGTCATATATCCACCGTAGCTTCCTCCCATTATCATAATTCGGTCTTTATCCAATTCGGGTTGTTGGGCAATCCAATCCAATAAAGCACCGATGTCTTTCACCGAATTTTCTCGCAAATAGCCGTTGTCCATGGCGATATAAGTTTTACCAAAGCCCGATGAGCCTCTTACATTAGGAAAAATCATAGCAACTCCCATTTCGTTGGTATAATAATTACCAGATCCTAAAAACGATGCCATAGACTGACCCTCCGGACCACCATGAATATTGATTAAAACAGGTCTTTTGCCTGAAAATTTAGAAGATGCCGGATAATAAAAACCTGAAATTTCTAAACCATCAAAACTTTTCCACGAAATGAGTTTCGGAGTGGACATGTCTTCTCTCTGCATTTCTCCCAGTTCACTTTCCGTCCAGCGTTCTATTTTCTTGTTTGCCAAGTTCATATAATAGACATCGGAAGAGCTATCGGGTGTTGATTGCCCAAAGAATAGTCCTTTTCCATCTTTAGTAAATTGTACACCTCCCATTAAGCCCACAGGAATCTTAAGTTCCTGATAATTTTGAGTACGGTTATCCAATAAATACATTTTATTAAGACCTCCTTCATTGGTTACAAAAATCATTTTATCCTTTTGTTCCGAAAGAACAAAACCATCTACATTCCAATTGATTTTAGAAGTAAGATAATGGGTTTTCTTTGTTTTTAGGTTAAATGTTGCCAAACGTTGAAACTCATTGTCTTTATCGGTAACGAACCAAATCTCATCTCTATTTTTTGAAAACGATGCTCCGGATTGTACAATACCCTTACTGGCTCTGTCGGTAACCTCTATCAGTTTCTTGGAGGGAACATCTAAAAGCCAAATATGGCTCTCATTGGCAGAAATATATTCACTAATCAGTAATTGATTACCATCTTCGGAAATATCGGAAATTCCCCATCCTCCACCTTTTACTTGCAAAACTAATTGTGTAGAAGTCGGTTGATTGGGATTCATAAAGTAAATATCCCTATCTCCCCCATTTCTCTTAGTCGAAGAAAAATAAAATCCCGAACCATCTTTTTTCCATGTAACACCACCATTCTGCGAACGACCTCCATCTGTAAGCAAAGTAGATTTTAGCGTTTTCAAATCGAGTTTGAAGAGCTGACCGAACTCATTGCCGCCTATGTCTTTTGAGTAAACCAAATATTCTCCTTTTGTAGGTTCGTAGCTGCCTCCATTTACAGGTTCATCAAAAAAAGTAATCTGTTTTCTGGTTCCCATTGGCTGCGAAACTTTGTGTAGCTGGTTGGTAGAACCAAATCGTGTTGTAATAATAATTTCGTTTTTCAAAGGATGAACATCAGAAATACCTGCACCACGCGATTCTGCATACTTCTTCACCTCCATTGCCAAGTCTTTTGGAATTTCGGCAATATTTTCGGTGATTAGATTTTCATTCGGTAAAATGAGATTCTTCTTGCTTTGGGCACTTACTGTTAGTGCAAAAAACATCGTAACGAAAGATAAATAGGTAATTTTCATGTACTGATAATTTATTTTTTTCCAAAAGAAACACTTATAACTCTGTCTCAAGCTAAAGAACTTTATTGTTACAAAAGCGTTTCTTCTTAATTGTTATTGATAATCAAATGTAAATAAAATTTCTTTAACATTTTCTAAATTAAAAGATAAAAAACGACTATTAAATATTTGATTATAAATCTATTAAAGCAATTATTTTTTTCTTATTGATGATTTTTATGGCTTGCTTTATTACTATTAGAAATCTTCTAACAAAAAAAATTGCTCTCAAAATTTTGGGAGCGATTTTTATAATTCACTATTCAGTTTCTTCAAAGAAGAAAAATTCACTATTCACCAATAGAAACCTTGCTTCCTTTTGTATGGGCGTTCATTTGTGGGGCATAGTAATTTTGCAACGTAGAAATTCCGTTAGAGAACGTTCCGGCTGCGTTACAAATGAGATCATACTCAAAAACATATTTTCCTTTTGGCATATACTCAATGTAGAAATTGGTAGAAGCATCTTTTGTGCTTTGATAGTAACCCAAATTATTCTTCCATTGATAGCCAGAAAGCACATCTAAAGGTTCAAAACCTGCAGCTCTCATATCTTTCAGGTGAATGTATTCCATTGGTCTGTCTGTGTTCAGAATCATTCTTACCGTCACTTTATCACCAATTTTAAGCGGAGCATTTTCAGAAATTTTCTGCAATTCTTCACCATTTACGGTTTTCACTTTTTTGTAGAGTTCTTTGGTAATACTGATGTAAGTTTCAGAAGATTTTATTTTATCTAAATCTTCGTAATACTGCCAAAACAGACCACCTTGAACAATTCCCGCTCCTTTTTTAGTTACCGTAACTGTTGCGAGATTTTTATCTACGTTTTCAGGTTTTACTGTAGATTTTACATAACCTGTTGCCTTTGTATCTGGATTGGTAAGCTCTTTTCCGCCCCAAATGATGGTTGCTTTGTCACTTTCCGTTGAAGTCCAAGATTTCCCTGAATTTAATAAGGTATAAATCACTTCGGCGGTACTTCTTGACGTGTCCCAATTAGAAACTTCTTTCTGTGTAACGAGCCAAATTTTCATTTCTTCTACAAAATTTTGGTCATCGGTCAGTTTATTGAAGGCTTCTAAAGCACCTGCATGATTTACCACATTAGAATTATACCAGCCCCAATCATTGAGATTTTTCTTCCAATAAACACCTTGCGTTTCGGTATCTGTAGAAGTTTCTTTAAGGTAAGTCATCAATTTTTTAGAAACATCTTTCATGTTATACGCATCAAACAACAACGCTGCTCTGTGTAAACCAAAGAACGTAAAATCAGTAATCTTCGCTGTTTTAGCTTTTTTAATGACTAAATCTTTAATTGTCTTACCGTTTCCTTTCAAAGGATATTGATTTTCCCAATAATGGCGAGAATCTAAATAATCTAAAGCAAAATTGCTCCAAACATTTTCTTTTCTTACTTCAAAATATCTGTTCAGTTCAGCATCTACAAAATTTACCAATTTAGAAACCATTTCTTTTTGTTCTGAAGATTGGTAATCTGCCACATTTCCTTTCAACCATTCATTAATTCTGCCCAAATTTTTCAAAATATAGAGCGAAGTAAAATACGAACTTGGATAACCGGCGTACCAACTGAAACCACCATCAGGATTTTGTAGTTTTTTCAAATCATTCCAATCATTATTGATAGAATTTCTCATGGTATTGGCATCAAATAATCTTGCCAATTTCGCCATTTGTTCGGTCTCGTTTTTAGAATCCAAAACCCAAGGTGTTTCTTCTAACAATAACTGTTTCAACTCTTGGTTTTTCTCTAAATTAGACGTCAATAAACCTTTAGATTGATATTCATCAAACACCGTTTTCATTTTCGGATTGGCTTTGAAAATTTCAGATGCCAAAACATCGGCAAACCATTTATTAAAGACTACATCAGCCGAAAGATTGTTATCATTTTTAAGACTTGGCAATGCGAAAATTACTTCCCAAATCGGATTGGTCGTCAGTTCCAAAGTATTGGCAACATTAGTCGCTGTTTTACTTGGATTTTTTAGATTTTCAATGGTAAATGTTTTGGTTTGACCTTCTTTCACAAACACAGGAACTGCATCTGTAACGAGCATTCTGTTTGGTAAAACGGCAATGGCTTTTTGCTCACCATCAGAAAATTCCCCTGCTTTTGCAACATTTTTTATGATGATAGAAGAAACATCTTTTGGCACAACAATAGACCAAACGATGATTGTAGTACCACCTCCATTTAAAGTAAATGATTTTTGAATGTCTTTCAAATTAAATTGAGACGAAATATCTTCATTAGTAAAAGCGTCTAAAATCTGTAATTGTGCTGTTCCGTTTAAGTTTTTAGGCGATAAATTGGCAATTTTAGACTTGAAAATCATTTCATCACCTTCTCTCAAAAATCTTGGATAATTAGGTGTTACCGAAAAATCTTTCTGTGTAATCACTGTTTTTTCTAAAATGGCAGCTCTTGCATCTTTGGTATGTGCCAAAAACATCAATTTCCATTGTGTTAATGCTTCTGGAGAAGTAAATTCAAAATTCACATTTCCGTCTTTATCGGTCATTAAATTTGGATAGAAAAATGCGGTTTCATTCAGGTTTTGACGAACAGGAACTTTGTCTAAATTCTCTTTTTCAGAAATATTTTCTTTTCCTCCTCTAATCTTCATATTTGAAGCATCTCCTTTTGTAATATTTAAACCTGCCGCTTTTTCTTCTATATTATCCGCAGCTTCCATTTGTTTAGTAATAGCAGGAGCAGAAACAGCCATTGCTTCTTCTTTAACTCCATATTGATTTCTTAACATTCTACCACCAAAAACAATTCCGCCATCAAACCAATTAAAATTGGGTCTATTAATATCATAATAATTGTAATATCTTAATCTTTTGCTAAAATATTTTTGCATTAAACCTTCGTTAATTGCATATTGAGAAATCCAATACGGTTTACTGTAAAGACTTTGCC
>JAGOJI010000044.1 GCA_017995195.1 Cloacibacterium sp. | reverse complement strand
GAGTTTTTTATTTTAATATAACCTAAATAAGAAAATCTTTTCTTTTCAATAATTCATTTCTAATTAGTATTTTTGAATTATGATAAAAGCGAAAAATATACATAAATCTTATGGTGATTTGGAAGTTCTTAAAGGGGTTAGTCTACAATTGTCTGCCGGCGAGGTGGTTTCTATTGTGGGGGAATCAGGTGCCGGAAAATCCACACTTTTACAAATTTTAGGAACTTTAGATTTGCCTTCCGATATAGCCAAGCATCATACAGAAGTTGCTATAGCAGGAGAATCTTTCTTAAAAATGAAAGATTTTGAATTATCTAAATTCAGAAACCAAAATATAGGATTTGTATTTCAGCATCATCAGTTATTACCCGAATTTTCGGCATTAGAAAATGTTCTGATGCCTACACGAATTGCAGGAAAAAACGAAAAAGAATCTCAAGAAAAAGCCCATCATTTGTTCGAAGAGCTCCGTGTAGCTCATCGAATTCACCACAAACCGAAAGAACTTTCCGGAGGAGAAGCACAAAGAGTTGCTGTAGCAAGAGCACTGATTAATTCTCCCAAAATTATTTTTGCCGATGAACCTTCGGGAAATTTGGATTCCAAAAATGCCGATTCACTTCATCAATTATTTTTCGATTTAAGGGACAAATACAATCAAACTTTCGTTATTGTTACGCACAATCCTACTTTAGCAGATAGTACCGACCGAAAATTGGTAATGAAAGACGGTTTGATTATCGGAGATTACTAATTTGCACCTATAAAATAGCCAATGAAACAGATGAAAGAAAACTGTATAATAATGAGTAGAATTTTTGTGATGCTCATATTACTGTTATCTTTCTCTTGTGAAGAAAAGAAGACACAAGAAAAAAAAACATCTTTATATTCACAAAATTTTTTAGCTCCTACAAAACCTAAGAAAGAAAAAATTGAGGAACTGAGAAATTTTCTTCGGGAAAATAAAACTTATAATCAAAATTGGGCTATTTTAATCGATTTTAAAATTCCATCTTATCGTCATCGTTTTTTTATTTACGATTTCAAGAATAACCATATTTTGGAAAGGGCTTTGGTAACACACGGAGAAGGCTCTGTAACAGATACTCCCAATCGATTAAAATTCAGCAATGTAGAAAACTCCTACTGCTCTTCTTTAGGGAAATATGCTATAGGATATAGCTACGACGGACAGTTTGGGAAAGCGTATAAACTTTTAGGACTAGATTCTTCCAACAGTAATGCCTTCAAAAGAGCAGTAGTTTTGCATAAGTATAAATGTGTTCCCAACAACGAACAGAAAACACCTATTTGTACAAGTTTGGGTTGCCCCATGGTTTCAGAAGATTTTTTCCTTAAAATGGAAAAATATATTGATAAATCAAACAAGAAAATGATTCTTTACGCCTATTATTAAGTTATGTATAACTATTCAAAACGGGACATCCCAAATACAGCATTAAAAGTTATTTATACTCTTATTTTTATTGAAGTATTAATAAAAATTTTTTCATACTTTTCAATTAAATCATTGATAATTTCAAATTTGTATATAAATTATAAAGACGGATTTATTAGGCGTGGACTTTTTGGGTCTTTGTTGTATATATTTTCAAAAAATACATTAATAAATCCTTTTTACTTACAAATGACCACAACAATTTTAGTTATTTTGATACTAATAGTTTGGTTTTTAACAAAATTTTCAAAGCATAATTTAAATATTTATATTTTTTTTGGCTCATTTATGATTGTAAATATTTTAGCGTATAATATGTTTTTCTTTGTTGAAGTTTATTTGTTTTTACTTTCAATAATTCTTTTTACTTTACTAAAGTATTTTAAAAGTTCTATTCCAAAAATATTATTAGCCAATACAGTACTTATTATTGGTAGTCTAATTCATGAAGCATTTTTTCTTTTTAATTTTCTACCTACATTATATTTTTTAATAGATGAAGAATATTCTTTTTTTAATATTAAAAAAATAGCTTCATTGTTTCCATCATTTGTTGTTTTTCTTATATTAGGCTTATATTTTAATGGACAGTTTACCGATGAAAATTTAATTATTGACTCATGGAAAATTTTTAAACCCTCATATATTAACGAAATAAAGTCATTATACTGGACTTTTAATACATCAGATAAAGTTTTAATTTGGCGTATTCCTATTTTTCAAAAAAACCCAATAAACTTGTTAGGTTTTTTCATGAATTTAGTATTAATTTTTTTTAGTTTTAGTTATTATATTAAATCATTTTTTTTCACGAAGTGGAAATCTTTTAAAACAGTAATATTTTTACAATATTTAGTAATTATTTTAATTAGTATGATAGCTATAGATTATGTAAGATGGTTTTGGTGGGGAAACATTACATTGTTGTTAGCAATTATTATTTATTATAAGCGTGATTTAAAGGATATTTATGTAAAACACTTGAGGGTAAATATGATTTTAATTTTATTTATTGGGTTGCCTTTAGGCGGGAGCTGGTCTTTAACTCAATTTATTTGGACTATGCCTATTAAGCATGTTTATGATTTATTTATAAGATTAATCTAAAATAGCTACACATAACGGGCTTAACTTTGCAAGATGCAGGTTAAAGAATACATAGAAAAGTTTCAGAAAATACTCGCTTCATTTTTTATTTTTTTGTAAATTAGAAAAAACGAAAAACGGTTTTTGTTAGTTCTCAATTTCTCCCTCTCCACTCTTGGCTACAGTAGTCAACAACCCCTGCAAAGCTCTTTTCTGTTCGCCATAATTTAAAAAAAACACTATGCAAACGCAAAAAATTAACACCCTTGAAAAAGTGACATTTGACGAAATTGCGGAAGCATTTAATTCTGCATTTTCTGATTATTTCTTTCCTATTGCATTCACTAAAGAACAATTTGAACACAAATTTTTGGGTGAAGGTGGAAGATTAGATTTATCCACTGGTATTTTTGACAACAATAAATTGATTGCATTTATTTTACATTTCGTCAATAATTCAGAGGGAAAAACATTAAGCTATAATGGAGGAACAGGTGTAGCCCCAAACTTTAGAGGCAACAATCTAACTTCAAAAATGTATGAGTATATATTGCCCAAATTAAAACAAAAAAAGGTAGAAAAAATGATTTTGGAAGTATTGACAGTAAATAAACCTGCAATAAAAACATATCAAAACCAAGGATTTCACATTATAAGAGAACTTAATTGTTATAAAGGAAAACTAATATACACGCCATCAAAAAATATTGATGAAAATTACAAAATTATTGAACTAAAAGACCTAAATTGGGATTTACTACAAACATTTTGGGATTTTACACCAACTTGGCAAAATTCAATTGTGACAATGAATAATCTTCAGAGTCAAAATATTTCTTTAGGAATCATAAAAAATGATAAAATCCTTGGTTATATTATTTATAGCCCTAAATTTAAAAGAATACATCAATTAGCAATTGATGAAAATTTTAGAAATCTTGGCTTAGGAAGTCATTTATTAAACTCAATTTTTGAAATTGAAAAAGAAGAAATTTCTTTTATAAATATTGATTCAAAATGTAATATACTTAGAAACTTTCTTGAAAAAAGAGGGTTAAAAAATTACACTAATCAATATGAAATGGAATGTAAAATCTAAAAAACTATCACTAACACTCGCTTTACAAAATTCGGGGTTGAATAAATACCCAAAAAGATTCTAAAAATACTCGATTCATTTTTTTATTTTTTTAGTAATTTTGAAAAAACGAAAATGTTTTTTGCTAACGTTCGGTTCTCCTCTCCAGTTGCAGTAGCCCGCAAGTGGCTCCGCCGAACCTTCGATTTCGCAAAGCCCATTTCCGTTATAGGTAATGTTTCCAAAACACCACTAAAAGTGAAAAACCTAATTAAAGTAATTGTATTTTTATCTGCTTTACTATTTTTTGGATTTTTATTCAAAAAATATTTTTACAACCCTAAACATAAAACGGAAATTGCAAAAGGGGAAGTAAAAAAAACAATTAATAAAGAAATTCAAAATGGTGATATAATTTTTCAAACTTCTCTTTCTGCTCAAAGTAAAGCGATACAACTAGCAACAGGCTCTAAATATTCTCATTGTGGATTAATTTTCAGAAAAGGAAGCGACAAAAAGAATTGGTATGTCCTTGAAGCAGTTCAGCCCGTGAAATGGACACCTCTTACCGAATGGATTGCAAGAGGAAAAGATGGACATTATATTATAAAAAGGTTCAAGACAGACCCAATGTTACCAGAAGGGGTGCTTCTTGAATTGAGAAAAAATGCGGAAAAACATTTAGGAAAGGATTACGACTTAACTTTTGAATGGTCAGATGAAAAAATATATTGTTCAGAACTGATTTGGAAAGTTTATAACGAAACAACAGGATTAAGTGTTGGAAATCTTCAAAAACTAAAAGAATTTAATTTGGACAATCCAATTGTAAAATCGAAAATGACTGAAAGATATGGCAAAAATATACCTTTAAATGAAACAGTGATTTCACCAAAAGCAATTTTTGACGATGCTGATTTAATTCTAATAGATAAAAACTAAAACACCTGCACATAACATGACTGTTGTAAGCTGCGGAGTTGAAAAAATCTTCAGAAAATTTCAGAAAGCACCTGGTACTATTCAGATTAAAAAAATAAAAAAGTGTCTATAAAATTTCTTGCCGAAGACGACCGACCAAGAGAAAAATTCTTACTGAAAGGAAAAAACAGTCTTTCGGACTCGGAACTTTTGGCGATTATTATGGGGAGCGGAAACAGAGAAGAAACTGCTGTAGAGCTCGCCAGAAAAATTCTTGTTTCGGTGGGAAACAACTGGAACCGCTTGAGTCTTCTGTCTGTACAGGATTTAATGAAGTTCAAAGGAGTAGGAGAAGCCAAAGCCATAAGTATTGCTTCTGCTCTCGAAATCGGAAGAAGACGGGTATCTCAGGAACTTCCCGAAAAAATAACGATTACCAAAAGTAAAGACGCTTACCAAATCCTTCAACCTTTCCTTTCCGACCAAAGTGTAGAAGAGTTTTGGGTTATTTTCCTTAACCAAAACAATAAGGTTCTATACAAAACCTGCCTTACCAAAGGTGGAATAAACCAAACTATTGTAGATACAAGAGTTTTGTTTAAAATAGCTTTAGAACATTTGGCAACAGGAATCATTGTAGCACACAACCACCCTTCCGGTAGCCTAAAACCAAGTGCCGAAGATGTGGAAATTACCCAAAACATCCTAAAGGCAGGAGAAATATTACAGATACAATTGCTGGATCATCTCATTATTACCCAAGATGCTTATTTCAGCTTTGCAGATTCGGGAATGTTATAGATGTATTTTCGATATTTCGTACACAACTTTACGCCTCACAGCTTTACAATTACACCAAACTTTTCTTATCACTGTAGTTGAGTTTGAAGAAAATAGCCGTCATAATCGAGAAAGCCAATAAAGAACTTCCGCCATAACTGAAATAAGGCAAAGGAATCCCTACGGTAGGGAAAAGCCCCATAACCATACCAATATTGATCACGAAGTGCATCATTAAAATAGAAGCAAAACAATAGCCAAAAACCCTGTTGAAAGTACTTTTCTGCGTTTCGGACAAATAATAAATACGAGCAATGTAAACAGCATAGCAAATAACCAAAATAGAACTTCCCAAAAATCCCCATTCCTCGCCTACGGTACAGAAAATATAATCGGTTCGCTGCTCCGGCACAAATTGTCCCTGTGTTACCGATCCTTCTTTGAAACCCTTTCCGAAGAATCCTCCCGAGCCAATGGCAGTCTTAGAATACAGTAAGTTGTAGCCCGCAGTATCTCTAAAGGCTTTTTCTCCTTTGAAAAGCACTTCAATTCTTTCCCTTTGGTGCTTCGGAAGTTTCTCTACCAAAATAGGAGAAGCATAGCTAATGCCTGAAACAATAGCAAATACTAAAACAATTCCACCTATAGTTACAGGATTCCATTGAATTTTATATCGATTGAAAAAGAGAAACAACGCAGCCAATACCATCTTTGAAACAATGATGTATAGCGGATTTATAAGCAACGACAATAAGAAAATTCCTACCAAGGCAAATCCAACAACAAATAACCAACCACTCAACCCTTCTCTAAATAAAGCAATTACAAAAGCAAGAAAAACCATCAGCGATCCTACATCGGGCTGTAGTAAAACCAAAATACCGGGAATTGCCAGAATACCAAGAGAGGTAAGAAGAGACCTCCTATTTTCTATGTTAAAATCCGGATGCGAGCAGTAAGATGCCAACATTAAGGCGATGGCTAACTTTACAAATTCCACCGGTTGCAAAGTAGTACCGCCAAATTTATACCAGTTTTTTTGTCCGTTAATTACCGAACCAAAAGGAAAAAGCCCTAACAGTAACAAAATGGCGATTATATAAAATACAAAAGCCATATTTTCGAAAAACTTGGTTCGGTTAAGAAAAATAACCAATCCTACAAACAGCGAAATACCAAACCAAATCGCCTGTTTTATACCACTGTCGGCATCTACACTATAAATATTGGCTATCCCAAAAAGAACTATTAAAAAGTATAAACCGATACCGGTTTTATCGAATCCCTCCAAGTGTTTTTTATTGTATTTTGATAATTATCAACCTCTTTAAATCCAAGGGTCTAAAGATAATATTTTTTGTTATTTACTCAATAACAAAATATCGCAAAACATATTATTTTTTTTGATGGTGTTCAACTCAGAAATCGTTTCAAGTTTTATGGCAGTAAATAATTCTTCATCTCGGTATCGGTTAAACTAAAAAATTTTCAAACATGATTTAAATTAGCAAATAAACTTTTTTATCCCTAAAAATATTCGGATTTTTGCAACAGTTTATTTTAAAAACATTAGCAAAAATTTTAAAGCCGTTAGCAAAAATTCAAAATCATGAGAAAAAACATCGTAGCCGGGAACTGGAAAATGAATAAAAACGTAATTGAAGCACAACAATTGATGTTCCAATTACTAGAGTACAAAAAACAAAATAAAACCAATTGCGAGATTTACATTGCACCTCCGGCTCTGTACCTCATGATGGCGAGAGATTTGTACGAAAACAACGAAATAGGTGTTTTTGCACAAGATATGAGCGAACATTTAAGTGGAGCTTACACCGGTGAAATATCCGCAGATATGCTAGAATCTATAGAAGCAGACGGAGCTATTATAGGACACTCGGAACGCAGACAATACCACGGAGAATCGGACAGCCACTGCAACAGAAAAATAAAATTAGCCTTGGATAAAGGCCTAACGCCTATCTATTGCAACGGTGAAAATCTGGAACAACGAAAAGCTGGACAACACCTCGAAATTGTAAAAAAACAAACCGAAACAGCGTTGTTTACCCTTACTGCCGATGAAATTAAAAAAGTAGTAATCGCCTATGAACCTGTTTGGGCAATTGGTACCGGAGAAACGGCAACACCCGAGCAAGCTCAGGAAATCCATGCCCATATCCGCCAATTAATTGCCAATAAATATGGCAAAGAGATTGCCGATGAAATCTCCATTCTCTACGGTGGAAGTGTAAAGCCGGACAATGCCAAAGAAATTTTCTCTCAACCCGATGTAGATGGTGGTCTCATTGGTGGAGCATCTTTAAAAATTGAAGATTTTTCTAAAATTATAGAAGGATTTAATCCTTAATCCAAAAAAATAATGAGAAAAAAAACTCACAGAAATTTTCCTGTGAGTTTTTTTTGTTTTAATACCTTTGCATTTCAAACAGAATTGATGAGGGTTAACAAAAAACCTCTTAACTTTATAGCCTCTAACCTTCTTATCCCAAAGATAGACAGCCTCTAAAAAACAATAAAAATCTACAAATGAATAATTATCTTGAATTTAATTTTAAAATACGGCCACCTCAACCTTGGAGCGAAATTTTGATGGCAGAACTCATTAATATTGGTTTTGATAGTTTCACTGAAGAGCACGATGGCATCTTGGCATATATACAAAAGGAAGAGTTTCGGGAAGAAGAATTGAAAACTCTTGGGTTAATGAATCACAAGGACGTGAAAATTTCTTACTCCTCACAAGAAATGCCCAACATCAACTGGAACGAAGAGTGGGAGAAAAATTTTTCACCCATTAATATTGACAATAAAGTACTGATTCGTGCCGAGTTTCACGAAAGCCAAAATATTCCCTACGAAATAATCATTCAACCTAAAATGTCTTTCGGAACAGGGCATCATGCTACTACACACCTCATGATTCAACAAATGTTGGAAATGGATTTTGAGGAAAAGAAAGTGCTGGACATGGGTTGTGGAACTTCCGTATTGGCTATTTTTGCTAAACAAAAAGGAGCCGGAGACACACTTGCTATTGATATTGATGAATGGTCGGTAGAAAACTCAAAAGAAAATGCGGAAAGGAACAAGGTAGAATTGCGTATAGAACTGGGCACCGCCGATTCTTTGGGCAAAGAAAAATTTGATGTCATTCTTGCCAACATCAACCGAAATATTTTAATTTCCGATATTCCTTCCTACGTTTCCGTTTTGGAAAAAGGCGGACAACTCTTGTTATCGGGTCTCTGTTTTTTTGATGTAGACGACATTATGGAAGTGTGTACCCAACAAGAACTTACCCTAAAAAAGAAAACACAAAGAGAGGAATGGTGCTCCCTACTTCTCGAAAAAGCACAATAACCAAAGAGGCTGTCTAATTTGTTAGACAGCCTCTTTTAGATTTTTAAAAGAAAGTGATTATTTCTTCGTTTTCACTCTTTTTCTTTGTGGGGTTTTCTGAACCTCTTTGGACACAGCTCCACTATTTGCTTTGTAAAAATTGTTATAAGCATATTGAGCAGCTTTGTAAACATCAATTACACCGCCTGCTTCCGATATCAAATCGAATCTGTTGTTAATATTAGAGTCTATCATGGCATTCACTTCGGATTTGTTTACCGTTTTTACCAAAGATTCTATAATTTGCTCGGGTTTCAGGGTAGGCATATACGCAAGAAGAACAGCAGCTGCACCTGCTACTACAGGCGAAGCCATAGAAGTTCCTTGCAGATATTCATATTTCCCGTCCGGAACAGTAGAGTAAATTTCGTTTCCGGGAGCGAAGACATTTACCATTTTTCTGTTGTAATTAGAAAAATCGGCTCTTAAAAACTCATTATCTCTTGTACTTGCTCCTACAACAATCATGTTATTAATGAAAGGTTTTTCATCTGATTGTTTTTTGAAATTGGTAGGGAAATATTCGTTTTGTTCGATATTTTGGTTATCGTTTCCTGCCGCTTTTACCAACAACACGCCCTTGTCTTGTGCATATTTAAAAGCGTCCCAAACGACTTGTTTCCCCGGAGAAACCGGTTTCCCGAAGCTCATATTAAGAATTTTAGCCCCATTATCTACTGCATATCTCACAGCATTGGCTACGTCTTTATCTCTTTCATCACCGTCCGGAACGGCTCTTACTGTCATTATTTTAGCTACTTTGTAAGCCACACCATACTGTATCTCCTTTCCTTGCGGATAACCTGCGATAATTCCCGCCACGTGTGTTCCGTGCTGAGCATCGGGACCTTCGTAGTGATTGTTTCCGTATTTTCTTTCGCTATAATCTTCGTAGTTGTCTCCTACAATACTTGCTCTGGGGTCAAAATCCAAATTGTATTGTTTGGTTGCCTGTGGCTCATAATGTTTCAAGGCACTCTTGATTTCGCCTTGTAAAAATGCTTCTACTTCTGCCGGTGATTTTCCACTTACCTTCGGATCCTGAAGAACAGATGATAATATCTGTAAATTTCTTGATTCTTCTTGAGTTGTAGGTTTTATAGCATTTAAGTTTTCAGATGTTAAATTCTTACCTTTCAGTGTCGCTACAATACTTGGTATTGCATCAGAAAAACCTTTGTAGAACTGATAGTTTTTCTTGGCTTCGATACTTTTTTTATTGAAAACATCTTTAGCCTTCACATACATTGCATATTCTTCCGGCATTTTGGCTTGGTTGGCTTTATTTTCTGATGAATTACTGCCTTCAAATACTGTTTGGTATTTTTTTACCACTCGGGTAACTTCCATATTGTCTACATCAATATCTCCATTTTTCCCTCCGATAAAATTCCAACCATAAATATCGTCTACATATCCGTTGTTATCATCATCTTTTCCGTTATTAGGGACTTCATTAGGATTTCGCCACATATTTTTTACCAATCCCGGATGATCTACCTCTACTCCACTGTCCAGCACCCCTACAACTACTGTTTTAGGTTTCAAGCCTTTAGATTCCAAAAACTTGTATGCGTTTTGAGTATTTACGCCATATACTTTTTGTGTAGAAAAATCTTTGTGATACCATGTCATCAAATCTTTATCTACTTTTTCCTGTGAAAAACCGAAACTAAACGTAGCCAAAAAACCGGCTGCTATAATTATTTTTTTCATATGATAAATATTTTTTGTTCAATCTAATTATATTCTCCCCTTGTGTGTCAAAATTTCATTTTGACATGGGCATTTTATATTTTTATTACTTTTCCTTGCTCTGCAACAACAATTTTAATGCCCTTCTTCCTCAAAGGCAACAATTCTTGCTCTATGGTATTCAAAACACCTTCTTTAGGTTTTATATGAGTAATGATGATTTTTACTTCTTTCAGGGCTTGCAAACCGGTATAGCGTTCTAATTTTTCTAATTCTTTCATCAACAAACTAGGTTTGAGATGCCCATACAGCTTGCTATCAGGCTGCTCATTAGCATACGAACATTCTATAGCAATTCCCTTTAATTGTTTGTTTTTAACCAAAGGAGCTATTTTCTTCCACAAATCTTCCAATTGGTTGGTTTTTTCAATCTCATCAGCACCCGTATCTCCCAAATAAAGAAAATAATGCTCTTGAGAATTCCTAATTAAAGCAGCAGAACTCTTATTTTTTCCCGTATGGCTAAGATAAGACATTTGAATTTGAAAATTGGTATTCTCCACCGAAGTCCATTCGTTCTCAGCAAGATACCGGTATTGGTACTTTCCTATTCGGGGCTCATCGCCTTCATTAGCAAAATTTGCCCAAGTATCCCACGAAAAAATATGTTTTTTGAAGGCTTCCATCACAAAATCTGCAGCATATATATTTTTCTTGGAATCCTCCGGAGAATTGATAATAAGACCGGAACTGTGGTCGAAATGTGGATGAGAAATAAAGTATGCTTTAATATTATTTTTTAGAAAATCAGATGGGTTTCCTTCTATTTGGTTCTTGTGAAAGTAATTTTTGATTCCCGAATACAATGTTCCTGCGTCCAAACACAAATAGTTGTCACTATCGAGTTCAGAGACAAGGTATGCCGATAAATTGCTCTCGTCTACCCCGCCCGAAACTCCCAAAGGAATGAGTTTGAAGCTCTGTGCGAAAGCGATATTCATCATAAAAAATAAAACTAAGAATATATTCCTTCTATACATCTAAACCCAATTTTGATTTTTAATATATGTTAAAGATTCCGGCCCGATGTTACAAATCAAATCAATAATCGATAAGTCTTTAATGAATCCCATTTTATCCGAAAAGGTTTGGTAGTAGACTTTCTGCTCCCCGAGATGTTCTTTTTTTGCCGAAAATACATTCCTATAATCTTTCGCCTCAGGAGCTTTAAGATACTCGGAGGTCAATGCAAAGTTTTTTTCAGATTTTAAAATCTCTTGAATAACTTGAATGCTTTTTAAATTAAAATCCATTAAAAACCGTGTAGGCTCCGAATAAATTTTGAACAGTCGATCTTCATAAAATTCAAAATAAGGCGAACTTTGATAGGCAATTTTAATAGATTTCCAATGAAGTTGTTGCCATCTTTCGGCATAGGAAATTTCGATGTCTTTCAGTTCTCGTTTACCGTTGTGGTGGATAGGAACAATAAGTGCCAACTTCCCGTTTGCCCCATAAATATGAGTTCTGTTCCGGTAAGTCTGCTTGGGAAAATGCTCGTACTGCTCCAAGGCGACCGTATTTTCTTCTCGATTGAAAATTGAAAACCACGAAATAGGAGGAAGATAAAATATAGGCAATAGAACGTGCTGCATCACTATAGATTTAATCTTCAAAAATAATTCATTCTGATGATTTATACTAAAGATTTGAAATAAAAAAAATTATGTAGTTTTGAATCGCTTTATTCTTAGGC
The DNA here is from genome assembly GCA_017995195.1 of Cloacibacterium sp. Lineage (GTDB taxonomy): Bacteria > Bacteroidota > Bacteroidia > Flavobacteriales > Weeksellaceae > JAGOJI01. Next base: position 5,828 of record JAGOJI010000044.1, on the reverse strand, counting down.
AACTTTTTTATATTTATGAAATATCTCCTTCTCTCCCTCATTAGTGCATTATTACTAAGCATTTCTTGGCCTACGTACGGCATTCCGTTTTTTATATTTTTAGCGTTTGTTCCTCTGTTAATGGTAGAGCACGAGATTACGAAATTCAGCAATATTAAAATTAAAAGAAAAAGCTGGGCGGTTTTCGGATTGTCTTATCTTGTTTTCTTGATTTGGAATATCGTAACTACAGGCTGGCTCTACAACTCTCTGAATCCGGACGGAACTCATTCTAAAATGGCAGTAGTGTTTCCTGTAGTAGTCAATTCACTTCTTATGTCGTTTACATTTCAACTTTACCACTGGTACAAAAAACTGCAAGGAACCTATTTTGGATTGGTATTTTTTGTAGCTATTTGGATAGGCTTCGAGAAACTGCACTTGGAGTGGGAATTCACATGGCCTTGGCTGAATTTGGGAAATGTATTTGCCGACTACCACCAATATATTCAGTGGTACGATACTGTAGGAGCTATGGGAGGAAGCGTATGGATTTTAATCATCAATGTTTTTGTGTTCTACACCATTAGAATATGGGAAGCGGGACGCGTACGAAAAGAGTTGATAAAAAACTCAGCGATAAGTTTGTTAATCATTACAGTACCTATGTTGATTTCTTTTTGGAAATACCACCACACAGAATTAATCTCAAAAGGTAGTGTAAATGTTGTTTTGCTTCAACCCGACCTCAACCCTTACACCGAAAAATACGAAAAAGACAGCTTAGAAATAGTAAAAGATCTCCTAACAATTTCCGAAAAATATGGCAAAGGAAAAGTAGATTTCTATATTGCACCCGAAACCGCATTTCCAGGAAAAGGCGGCATCAGTGAGAACGGATTTCAGTACAGCCTTATGATTAACAAAATCAAAAAATTTATTGCACAAAAACCGCAATCGTCTTTCGTATCCGGGATTTCGTCTTACAGAATTTATGAAAACCCCGAAGAAAAATCCGAAACTGCTTTTATGGATAGTTCGGGAAGCGTTTGGCTGGACAGCTATAACTCCGCTATCCAAATAAGCCCCAGCAAAAACATCGAAATTTATCACAAAGCCAAACTTGTTCCCGGTGTAGAAATTTTCCCTTACATCAACCTGCTTAAACCTATTTTGGGAAATGTAATGCTGAATATGGGAGGAACCGTGGCATCATTGGGAACAGATAAAGAACGTAGCATCTTCATTAATAGTGTAAATTCGGCAAAACTCGCCCCCATTATTTGTTACGAAAGCATCTATGGAGCATACGTAACCGATTATGTAAAAAAAGGAGCAAATCTTCTCACCATCATGACCAACGATTCCTGGTGGGGCTATTCGCAAGGGCATAAGCAACTGTTGGCTTATGCCAAGCTCCGTGCTATTGAAACAAGAAGAGAAATTGTACGCTCCGCCAATAGCGGGACAAGTGCCCATATCAACACCAAAGGAGACATTGTAGAAGATCTTCCGTACGGTATGCAAGGAGCTCTACAGGTAAAGGCAAATTTGTACGAAGAAATGACCATATATTCAAAATATGGAGATGTAATTCCGAGGATTTTATTGTTTGTTTTAGGTTTTTTAATCACCTATACCTTCATTAAAAAGATAGGAAAAAGTAAATCTAAAATTCACTAAAAAAATTAAAGAAAAACATTTGTGTATCTCGAAAATTCTTTGTTATTTTGCACACTCAAATACAACGTAGTAATTAAGAACATCGAGATATGTCAAGAATTTGCCAAATAACAGGTAAGCGTGCAATGGTTGGAAACAACGTTTCTCACGCAAATAACAAAACGAAAAGACGTTTTGAGATTAATTTATTAGAGAAAAAATTTTATCTTCCTGAGCAGGAAAAACACGTTACTTTAAAAGTTTCAGCTCATGGATTGAGAGTAATCAACAAAATCGGTATTGAAGAAGCTTTGGAAAGAGCTACAAGAAACGGATTTTTAAAATAATTTGAAAAATGGCTAAGAAAGGAAATAGAGTTCAGGTAATTTTGGAGTGCACAGAGCACAAAGAGACAGGCATGGCAGGAATGTCCCGATACATTACTACCAAAAACAAAAAGAACACTACGGAGAGATTAGAGCTTAAAAAATTCAATCCGGTTCTTAAGAAATATACGGTTCACAAAGAAATCAAGTAATCTTAAAATAAATTAAAGATGGCAAAGAAAGTAGTAGCATCACTAAAAGATGGCTCTTCTAAAAAGATGACCAAAGTAGTGAAAATGGTAAAGTCACCTAAAACAGGAGCTTACGTTTTCGAAGAAAAAGTAATGAACGCCGATGAAGTAGAAAGTTACCTTAAAAAGTAATCTCCTTCTATTTTAAACGAAGAATATACAAAACTATCCAAAATTTGGGTAGTTTTTTTGTTATATTTGTGAACCCTATAAAATAAAAAACAATATAAAGAAATCTCAAATCTAACGTATGAGTTGGTTTAAAAAAATATTCAAAAAAGAAGAAAAAGAAACTTTAGAAAAAGGATTAGAAAAATCCAGCCAAGGTTTTTTTGATAAAATTTCCCGTGCCGTAGTGGGGAAAAGCAAGGTAGATGACGAAGTATTAGACGATTTGGAAGACGTACTGATTTCCTCGGACGTAGGAGTAGAAACTACCGTAAAAATCATTAACAGAATAGAATCCCGAGTTGCCAGAGATAAGTTTATCAACATTGCCGAGCTCGATGTTATATTAAGAGAAGAAATCAACGCTCTACTATTGGAAAACCCACACGCCGAATCCGATAACATCGATAGAAGCAAAAAACCTTACGTAATTATGGTAGTCGGGGTAAACGGTGTAGGAAAAACAACCACCATTGGGAAACTTGCCCATCAATTCAAATCGCAAGGATTAAAGGTTGTTTTAGGAGCGGCTGATACTTTCCGAGCCGCAGCCGTAGACCAATTGGTTATCTGGAGCGAGAGAGTCGGCGTACCTATTGTGAAGCAAAATATGGGAAGCGATCCTGCTTCGGTAGCCTTTGATACTGTACAATCTGCCATTGCACAAGAGGCAGATGTAGTACTAATAGACACCGCAGGAAGGCTACACAACAAAATTAACCTGATGAACGAATTATCCAAAATAAAAAGGGTAATGCAGAAGGTTATTCCCGATGCCCCACACGAAGTTTTATTAGTTCTCGATGGCTCTACCGGTCAAAATGCTTTTGAGCAAGCAAAACAATTCACCGCTGCAACGGAAGTAACAGCTCTCGCTGTTACAAAATTAGACGGAACCGCCAAAGGCGGTGTCGTAATTGGCATCTCCGATCAGTTCCAAATCCCTGTAAAATATATTGGCGTAGGCGAAAAAATGGAAGATCTGCAACTGTTCAACGGAACGGAGTTCGTAAATTCTTTCTTTAAAAGAAACTAATGCAAAAAGCTCTGCTTTTCATCAATGGCGAACCTCCTCGGCAACTGCCCGACCCCAATGGTTTCGACCTTGTTGCTTGCTCCGACGGGGCTTTTGCTTATTTGAAAACGAAGAATTTTCCTTTGGAAAAAATTGATTTTATCTCCGGAGACTTTGATTCTCATTCGGGAGAAGATGCGGAAGTATACCAAAATAAGTTTATCCACACACCTGACCAAGACAAAACCGATTTTCACAAATCTTTAGAGATTATTCTAAAGCAAGGTTGTTCAGAAGTTACTGTTTATGGAGCTAGTGGCGGAGAGCAAGATCATTTTTTGGGAAACCTTCATACCGCCTATCTATTTAAAGACGAACTAAAAATTGTTTTTTTTGACGAATATTCTTCCTATTTTTTCATTCCTGAACATTTCACCATTGATAATGTAAAAGGAAAGATGATTTCTTTAGTACCTTTTCCTATGGCTGAAAACGTGACCACCAAAGGACTCAATTGGTCTCTTAACAATGAAAATTTAAGCCTTACCTCCCGAATTGGTACCCGAAATTTTGCTTGTGAAGACAAAATAAACATCTCTTATGAAAAAGGAAGCCTTGTTTTGTTTGTCGGTATTAATCACCAAAAATAATGAGCGTTGTTAGAGCTTGAAGCTCTAACAACGCTCATTTCTTGCCCCTAAAAAATCGTTATCGGGCAATATTTACGGCTCTGGTTTCTCTGATTACCGTTACCTTTACTTGTCCCGGATAAGTAAGCTCATTCTGAATTTTTTCGGAAATATCGTAAGACAATTGGTGAGCTACATCATCGTTCACTTTGGAACTTTCTACCATTACACGAAGCTCTCTTCCTGCCTGTATAGCAAAAGCACTGGAAACACCTTCAAAACTTAAAGCTGCCGCTTCTAAATCCTTCAAACGTTGAATATAAGACTCCAAAACTTGTCTTCTGGCTCCCGGTCTCGCTCCGGATATCGCATCGGCCACCTGAATAATCGGCGATAGTAAAGAAGTCATTTCTACCTCATCGTGGTGAGCTCCAATCGCATTGATGACTTCAGGATTTTCACCAAATTTTTCTGCCCACTGCATTCCTAATAGAGCATGTGGCAATTCAGATTCCTGCTCCGGAACTTTTCCAATATCGTGTAAAAGTCCTGCTCTTTTTGCCAGTTTTACATTAAGCCCGAGTTCTGCTGCCATAGTTGCTGCAATGTTGGCTACCTCACGTGAGTGTTGCAAAAGATTTTGTCCATAAGACGAACGATACTTCATTCTACCTACGATTTTTACCAATTCGGGGTGCAAACCGTGGATTCCTAAATCTATAATGGTTCGTTTTCCTACTTCTATAATTTCTTCTTCAATCTGTTTTTGAGTTTTTTGTACGACTTCTTCAATTCTTGCCGGGTGAATTCTTCCATCGGTTACCAAACGGTGAAGCGACAGCCTTGCGACTTCTCTTCTTACGGGATCGAAACACGAGAGCAAAATAGCTTCCGGAGTATCATCTACAATAATTTCTACACCTGTTGCCGATTCTAATGCACGAATGTTTCTTCCTTCTCTCCCGATAATTCTTCCTTTAATTTCATCGGACTCAATATTGAAAACTGAAACCGAATTTTCAATAGCCTGTTCGGTTCCTATTCTTTGGATGGTTTGGATAACAATTTTTCTTGCCTCATTTTTCGCATTCATTTGAGCTTCTTCTACAATAGCCTGTACAGATGCCTGAGCTTTGGTTTTTGCCTCAGCCTTCATGGTTTCTACCAATTCGTTTTTGGCTTCTTCTGCAGAGTAATTGGATATTTTCTGCAACATTTCTATTTTTTGGGCGATAGCTTCGTTAAGTTCCTGTTGTTTTTTGCTAACAACTTCTTGTTTCTTTTCGTAGTCGGATAATTGCTTTTCAAGGTCTTTTTCTAATTTAGATACCTTACTCAGCTCATCATTGAGTTTGTTTTCTTTGTCTTTTGTTCTTTTTTCGGCTTCCTGCATTTTCTTTTCACGAGCTTGGATATTGGCATCGTGTTCGGACTTTAGTTCCAAAAATTTTTCTTTTGCCTGAACAATTCTTTCTTTTTTAATTGATTCTGCTTGAACATTTGCTGTCTGAATGAGATTCTCGGCACTTTTTTTAGCATCTTGTATAATGAAGTTTGCCTTGGAATTGGTAGCTTTTTTGGAATAAAACAATCCCGCTAAAGCTCCTATAATGAGACAAACGATACTGATAATAATTGACATTGTATCCATTGATATATATTTATATTTTTTTACTAAGTACATGACAAAATTTGTAGAGCATTGATATTCATTTTGTTAAAAGGATTTAAAAGAATATTATTTAAACAATTTAATCCATATTTTAGAACACTAAAGGCTTTCCTTTGGTGTTTTTTT
>JAGOJI010000120.1 GCA_017995195.1 Cloacibacterium sp. | reverse complement strand
AACAGGAGATGAACGATAAAGTACTTCCTGCGTTATATGCCATTGGTATTTTGCAGGAGGAAGGCTTATCTTTTCAATATGACCAAGTAGAAGATATTGCCGAACTATGGGAACGAACAAAAGAAGTGCTTCCGTATAAAGATGTGGAAGACCAATGGCTAATTGATAAATTTGGAATAAAAGTAATCGGAAATAGAGAAATTCAGCAAAATAAATTAGGGTTAAATTTTGCAGAACATTTTTTCGGATAAGCCCCAAAGATTATTTTGGGGCGTTACACAACAGCTTACAACAGCAATACCAAGAGTGTACTTGTGAAGAATGTCAGCGTTTAAATCTTGCTGGAAATCCAACTCCTAAAAAACCTTTTAAAAACCTTTTAAAAATTGCCGAAAAAGCATTTAAAAAACTCTACGAAAGGGGAAATTATACTCCGAAGGATTTAGAGAAAGTAAAAGAGTACAAAGATTTAATCCGCGAAACTTCACAAATATTTAATCCTACTATTCCGCATGAAGTTCCTGAAGAAATGAAGACTTATCTTGAAAAAGATGCCTTTATTTTTTCTGGACTCAAAACACATGCTCAACTTGCCGAAGCAAGAAGTTTTTTGAAAGATGAAAGCGGAAATATTCGTCCGTATTATGACTTTGAGCAAAAGATTTTAAAACTTAACGCTAATTACAATCAGCATTATCTGCAGGCGGAATACGAATTTGCAGTACACAGTAGCCAAAGTGCTGCCAATTGGGCTAATTTGCAAGAAGATACCGAAAGATACTGGTTGCAATACAGAACCGCAGGAGACGACAGAGTACGGGTATCTCACCAGAAACTCAACAAAATAACCCTGCCTAAAAACGATGTTTTTTGGACAGAATATTATCCGCCCAACGGTTGGCGATGCCGTTGTGTAGCCGTGGAGGTACTGGCAGACAATTACACCTTATCTGACAGCGGAAAAGCCATAAAAGAAGGCGAAACCGCAACCTCACAAATAGGGAAAAACGGAAAAAACAAACTGGAAATATTTCGTTTTAATCCTGGAATAGAAAAGAAAATTTTTCCGCCGAAAAATGCGTACAATAAAATAGTCGGAGCCGAGGAAGTAAAAGAAGTTTCTAAAAACATATTTAACAGGGAAAAATACAAGCCATTAGAAGATAACGAAAGATTTCGAATTGAAAAAAATAGAGCACTGGATAGAGGAATAGATAAAGTGTATCCTTCTTTAAACCAATATGAATCTACATGTGTACACATGTACTCTATGCCTGATGCGTATTATGGTCATTTAAATAATTTTAATAGACACGGAAAAATTAGACTTGGTGCAAGAGCTGATGGATTTAACAAAGACACATTAGAATTAATGACAAATGCAATTAATTCCGCTTTAGATAAAATTCCTGATAGATTTAATGGTATTGTTTATAGAGGTACAGATTTAACTTATGAGCAAGTCAAAGTTTATGAAGAAGCTTGGAAAAACAAAACCGAACATGTAGAAAGAGGATTTATGAGTACAACCACAGATAAAAATAAAATATTTAGTGGTGATACATTATTTGTTGTAGAGGCAAAAAATGGTGCCAGAATAGATAAACTTTCAGCACTACCAGGTGAAGACGAAGTTTTATTTAAAAATGAACAGAAATTTAGAATTAAAAACATTCAATCCGAAAAAAATGGTCAAACCATTTTCATGGAAGAAATTTGAAGTTATAACGATTTCGTGTTTAAATTTCTTTCTTCCTTTTGAGCTATCTTAACGTCTGAAATATTTTCTAACTCATCAATCCATTTTTGTATAATCTTAGAATAAAAACGCAAACGCTCATTTACGCTCAATCCTTCGGGTGCTGGATGAGTCTTTTCAATATTTTGTCTTTTATTCCTGAAATCTTCTATAGTCATAGAACTGCAAATATACAAAATTTAAAATATTAACTAAAAAAATGACAGAAAAAGAATTTCTAAACAAAATACTTACAGACTCCAAAGTAAAACTTAGCGACGAGTTTGATAAAAACTTTGAAAGAAAGGCTTTTTTTGACAAGAAGTGGCCTACACCTAAACTATACAACAGGCTGGGCTCTCCCATGCAGAGAACGGGGAAACTTCGCCAATCTTACCTTAACCCCAAAATAATTGGCAACGGCATTGTATGGAGCAGTTCCATGCCGTATGCCGACATTATGAACAACGGCGGAGAAATAGTAGTAACGGAAAAAATGAAGCGATTTTTTTGGGCAATGTATTATAAATCTGCAGGAGCAATAAAAGGTAAATCTGATTCTGAAAGAAACTTGAAACTAACGAAAGAAGCCGAACAATGGAAAGCCCTCGCCCTGAAAAAGATAGGCAACAAAATGAAGATAGAGCAACGCCAGGTAATAGGACATCACCCAGAAGTAGATAAAGCCATAAAACAGGTGATAGACAAGAATCTAAAAGAATTTAACGATGATTTTAAACATAATTTTTTACTAAAACGATAAGATATGAGAAGTATTTTAGAAAGCTTACAAAAAAAAATGGGCGAAATCCCCGAATTGAAATATGTAGATGAAAATTGGGGACAAATAGATTATTACAGTCCCAATACGCCCGTGCAATGGCCTTGTTGTTTAATAGACATACAAAGCGGAAATTTCTCTAATATAGGCAAGGATTTAAGCAAAAAGCCTACAGCAAGGCAAATGGGGCAATTTTCTATCAAAATAATTGTTGCCAACCTCAAGTTAAGCAATACGAGCTTTGCTGCTCCTTTATCGCAAAAAAATGATGCGTGGCTGGTTTTTGATTTGGTAGAAAAAATACACGAAAAACTGCATGGTTATAGCCCCGTAATTAATTGTAGCAAAATGCTTCGTAGCAGTTTCCAAAGAACACTAAGAGACGACGGTGTGCAAGAATATGCAATAGTGTACGAGTGCGAGGCGAGTAATATCTAATCAAAAAGAGAGGCTCCGTAGGATTTAGAAATTTCTTCGCCAAGTTTTCTTTCTTCGGAGTCAAAATCTGTATTGAGGATAGAATAGAGCGTATCTCTGCTAATACCGAATTTGGGATAAATGAACTCCCGATGTATGACGGTAATAGGTATATAGCGACAATCGTGCTTATTGAACTCTTCCATCACTAACTTATAGCGATGGAGCAGATTTTTTTTTCTGCCAATATTTTGTTTTGAAACTGCCATGTTGGCACAAAAATAAAACTTTAGGGAATACCAAACAATATGAGTTTCAAATAAAAAAAACGCTCTAAAAAAGAGCGTTTTTTTACAAATCTAAAGTCCAAAAATTTTGAAAATTTTCATTTTTAAATAGCCTTGTAAATCTATCTTCAGAGGTTTCTGCTTTTTGGTCTTTTATAATCTTGTCTACATCGGCATTATTGTCTATATATATTTTCCATACTGGAAAAACAACCACGAATCGTCCACTAATATTATCTATACTCCAGCGTTTATCTCCCTTGATTTCCAAATCTAAATTTTGACCTTCATAAGTAATATACGTTTTAATTATCAGTTCGTCTTTATCATTATTTTTGTTTACAAATCTGAAAATTTCAATTGATTTTTTAGGGGCTGATTTTTCTAAAAAAACATAATTGACACCAGTGATTTTAATTATCTCACTAAAATTTTCGTTTAATTTTTTTTCATCTTGAGACGCGAATTGTGGCGTAAGCCTTTGACTGTAAATAAGCACAGGCAAAAGGATGAATAATAATAGTTTTTTCATTTTATTTTTTTTGAAATTAGTCTTAATAACAATCTTTCTTCGGAAATATCTAAAATTAAATAGTCACAATTGTTAATTGTTATGGTGCCTTGATTTTTAAAGACACACCCATCAACAATAATCATATATCCATCATTTTTATGACACATAATTGAATATTCCTCAACAGCAATACTGATTAAATCTTCAACAGCAATCTCAATATCATATTTAAATACAGACACATTTTTATCAATTAAATTAATTGATTTAAAATCAATCTCTTTTCCTCCAATTGATAGAACAACATCTCTCCATTGATAGTCTTTACCTTTATTAAGCATCTGTTTTTTTGTATTTAAATTCATTTTCAAATTTAATAAAAAAACCGCACACTAATTTAGTGGCGGTTTTTTGTGAAATTCTTTAATTGCTACGCTTTCCAAAGTGTTTAGTACATTGGGTTCTTCGCCTTTTTTAAAGGCATAGGTTTGGTAGCGCGGGAAATCTCTTGGGTGGTCACTTGCCTCTGCGGTAATAACGATATAGCCTTTTTTTTCGAGAGCTTCTTTTACTTCCTGGTGGCTGTACCAGTATTCATTTAGTTTAATCATCTTGGAGTGTTTTTCTTTGTTTTTTTTGTAGCTATTGTTTTCTTGTTTTTTTCAAGTTCCTTACGGAGTTCTATCTCGATATTCAAAATTTCCCAAACTCTTTCGTGAGAAAATTTTGAGGTATTTGTAAACATCGTTTCAAGTTCTAAATCACTCATTTTACCAACTGTTAATTGGAGTTTTTCCAAATAAGCATCATAGTTAAAAAGTGGGTTTTCTTTACTTATTTCTACGGTTATTTTTTCTGCACCTTTCAGTATTTTAGATAATTTTTCTAAATTTCCTTTTGCCTTTTCATCTTGAACATGATTTGCAACATCGTCATTCTCTTGGCGTTCGCGGATATTTCGTTGGTTAATTGTTTCACGCTCCCGAGCTTCTGCTTTCAGCGCCATATATTTGGGAATCCAACTTTCTATTACGATAGAATCTAATCTGTAAAAGTCGCCAAATTCGTTTTGTCTCGCCATTTTGAAAAACAGTGCCACATCCTCCAAACTTTCGGTTTTAAAACGCTCATGCAAATCAATAGCTAACTGCATCATTTGGTTTTCGTTCAACTTTTTGCCCACATTTACCAATTCATTGAAGCGGAATAGAAGCGAGTATATAGCCTTTATAAATTCCAATTCACGGCTCTTTTGGTTCACCATTAAATCCGCATTCAAACAATCTTTAATCTGCAGATTGTTTTCAATTTTGGTAAGGGCGAAATTGTCTTCAAAACTTCGCTCATTTTTTTGCAAATAATGCATCAAACTTGCTGAATGCACTTGCAGTTCCCATGGTTGCGTTTTGGTTAAATTGCTCATTGAATTTCTGTAATAATTGTGGGTTGTTTTTCATTGCTAAAATTTGGTTCACATATTTTTCAAAATTCTTTGGGCGGAAAATTGTTTCCGGACAAAGATGCACCGCCATTACTTCGTTATTTTTCCATTCCAAATTTTTCAGCTGAATCACGGAAATCATTTGTTCAGGTGTAAATCC
>JAGOJI010000119.1 GCA_017995195.1 Cloacibacterium sp. | reverse complement strand
TTTGAAATGATTTGGGAAAATAATGTTAATTTTGAATCCATAAGAAGGTTTTTTTGTTGTACAACCTCAAAGATACTTTGAGTTACTTTAATTCCTTCTTATTTTTTTATTTAGGACGCTATTGGTTCAATATTTTGTGTCCAATTAATCATTTTATGATTTGTTTTTTTTATTTTCTAATATTATTTGATACTTCTCTCTATACTTGATTTGCTAATTTCTCGTCCTGCAACATCAAGCACCTGCCTATCCAAACTGTTGTTAAATCATCAATATTGGTTTTTAGAATATTGACAAGAAGGGTAACTTATCCTTTTTCTTGTAGATATTTTCCATGGTTATTTCCCGATACAGAAAGTGCAATTTCTTTTATTAATGATAGTTTTAGAGTATTGAGGTGTACTAAAGTAGTACATAATTTATAATTATAAAGCTGTTGTGCATTTAGGAATTAAAAAAGAAAAAAGATTGTCCATTTGATTAAAAAAACCGTATATTTAATTGATTACCAACTCATTAAATATGTGAACAATCTTATTCAAAACTACAAAATTATTTTAAAAGAATTGACGCACACCTGTAAATATATTACTGCAAGTAAGCAAATTAGGCTTCCAAAAATGTCTGATTTGGAACTTGTGGCACTCAACCTCACCGCAGAATATATGTCTATTAACTCTGAACTACAGTTATTTAGAACGGAATCAGGCTCAGCTGAGGAGCAACCTGCCAGGAATAGGTTGGCCGACGAAATATAGTTTTCAAGGGCATCGCTTTTGGCGGTGCTTTTACTGGTCGGAAGGAGCACTGAATAAAGCTTTTCAGGATAAGGCAAAATCTTTTTTTGAGTAGAACAGATACGAAGTTTTAGAAACAATGGTAGAAAACGGCTACGATCCGGCAGAAGAACTGGAAAAGCATCTGCAGTCAGATATCGTAATCTTAAAACGCGCGATTGAAGACTTTTTCCACGAAGAAGCCGAAGGTTTGGACGTACGATTATTCTCGAACGAAATCGACGTTTCGGAATTGCCGAGCTGCCTACAAAAATGCCGCTTCCGCACGTTGCCAAATAGAAGAATACGGTCTTGGTGAAATCCTTGATGAAGTACTCTCTTTTGGCTGCATTATAGCGGGAGACTGGAAGAAAAATGCGCCATGGAAAAGGAAGAAGTAAAACAGCAAGTAAGAGAGCAGCGAGGCTGCTCTTTTTGTATGAACTAATTTGGGAGATTAGGTTTTATAATTGGCAAAATAAAATCCTGAAATACCGTCTCGCTAAGTTTTATCAGTAATATTCCTCTAATGGTTGAATAGGAAATGGCAGAGATTGCAAAACCTAACTGTGAATTCACCTTAAGCTCCTCCCCATCAGCGTGCGCAAGTTCCTCCAGATTTGAACAACTGTAGATAAGAACAAATTTGTAATTGGCTTTGGCTTCTTCTGAAGATTCAGATTTGGTTAAAATTTCAAAATCAAATTCCGCCCTGATCAACTTCTGCTCCAGATTGAAAGAAATACTGAGCTGGTTTGTAGAACCAAATTCTTTAATTAGACTTTCATCAAAAAATTCGGGTACAAAAATATTTTCGCTGATAATTTTAAACGACTCTAAAGCCAATTTTTCAGCATCAAAAAGGTTAGGCATATCTTACTTTTTCCTCATTTAACCATTGTGTATCTTTAGAATAAGTTTCTTTACGTCGTTCAACGGTGAAACTTACTTCAAGTATTTCCCATTCGTCTTTAAAGCACGCAGAAAAACGCTTCACCGGAATTTCAATAATGGGTTCTCCCAATTCTGCTTCCAGTTTGGCAATGCTTTTTAGGGTAATGTTTTGATTTCCGCTAAGCCATCGGCTGATTTCCGCAGGTTTTTTATCCATTCCTTCAGCAAGTTCTTTTTGAGAAATTCCCTTATCTCTAAGAATCTGATTGATCCGGATAATTAGATCGGAATATTTTTCCACAAAGATTTTAGTTTCCAATGGTGTTTCGTCTAAAATCTTTTTAAAAATTTTGCTTTTCATTTAGAATAATTCGGTGTAAGGTTTTTCTGTAATTGTATCAAGAATCTCTCTCTTTTTGGCGCAGAGTTTAATATCTCCGTTATTCAACGCCATCTGTATTTTATCAGCGTAGTGATTTGCCTCTCTGAAAGCTACTTTCGTTTCTCCATCCTGAGCCGCCCAACTTGTTTTTTCGCCGCCGTTAAACAATATAACACAGGAAGATGATAGGCGCATACAATACAAACGTAGCGGGAAATCTTCTCCAAAATCTACCTCCTCAATTTCAATTTTTGCAGGCGGTGGCAACGCCTGAGCTTTTCGTTCTTCCCTAAAAAAATCATTGATCGCTCCTCTTTTTGTTCCAATGGTATCTGAAATAAATACCGATAATTGCTGAACGTATGGTTTTAACCTATCTGTTTCATAATGTTTCTCAAGAAATTTATCGGTTTCTGAGAGTTCTTCACCATCCAGTTTTACAGTGTAAAACTGACATTTTGGACTTTCGTCATCAAAAATTTCTAGTGCAAAGTTACTCATATAAATTTAAAAAACAAAAAAAATTAACATATATGTTAATTTATGAACAAAAATAGCAATAAAATTCAAAACAAGAAATAGGTTATTCTGACATTAATCCTGCTGCAATTAAGAAAGCAAAAAGCGGCGACCTTTTTCTATAAATAGCACTTGGCAACAGTTCTCTTATTGAAGCTGTGCTGAAAAAATCCTGCTGCTTCAATATTTCTAGAAATGTAATACAATCTTCTCTCAAAATCCTTTCAGGCTCGCCGTTATTTCTTGTAGGAGACGAATAAATAATCTCATCATAAGAAACATCCATGAGGTGATAAATCTTTCCTGTAAGTGAAAATATTTCTGTCTTATCTACAAGACTACCGCAGATTTTTAGCCAGAGTTTTTCGGAGGGAACGTTAGAATTCTCCTTTTTAAGTTGGTACTTCATTTATTTGGCGGTTATAAACTTGTAAATATCTTCAGTAAGTTTTACGATATCGCTGTTTTGGCGATATACTTCCCAAGAAATATTTTCACTAAGTAGAAATTCACTTAAAGACCTTTTATTTTTTAAAGTGCCGGACTTTTCATATTCAGATTCATTTAAAATGAAAGTTTTTCTATCCTTTCCAATAATATCACGTAAATCATTAAGCATTTCTCCAATGTATTTTTTCCGATATGTCTTCACATCTATTTTATCTAGAGCTTCATCAATTTTTTGTTGCACAACATCTTTCCCAAGTTTTTCTACAATTTTTTTATTACAGAAACGTATCAAAGTAATTTTCCAAACTTCTGTGGTCAAGAGGTTTTCTATTTCGCGATATCTATGTAGAATTGTAGGAATAAAATTATCTGACTCCGCATCTAATAGTTGTTTTAACCTACGATGTTTTGCCGATCCTACTTGCGCATCATCGCTATCTGCTAACAAGAAAATACGGTTGGAAAGAGCGAGAGCTTTAATATCAGTAGCCATAAGATCTCTTTGCTTTTCTTCATCTACATTATCGGTAAAAAAGTAATGATCCACATTACTTCCAGCATACTCAAAAAAAACAAAATCAATGTCCTCTCTTGGATATTGTTCTCCAAAATAATTACAATATGATTTTAGAAAAGCTTTTATGTAGTTTCTGTCTGAAATGCCCTCAACCCATATACTGCAGTTCGCCATAAAAACGGAGGAATTATTTACACCAAGATCTTTCAACAATTTATTGTCGCCACGATTAACATTGCGGACAATTAATTTTTTGGTTTGATCTTCCTCAACTCGTGAGGAAAAAGAATAGATTGAAACTTTATCATATTCAAGGGTAAGGTCCAAAAAGTGGTTTGAGTGTGTACTAATAAAATAACGTAGGTTTTTTTGCTTTAAAACCGGGTTATTTATGATTTGATTCAAAAAGAGTCTTTGCATCCCCGGATGAAGGTTAATCTCAGGTTCATCAATAAATACGAAAGTATTCTCTTCTGCCATAAATATTTTGTACAATAATATAATCAACGCCTGTATGCCATCTCCAAGCTCATAAAGGTCGCGTGATTCCTTTTCACCTTCTATATGAATACTAATGATTTCCTGCGTGTTATCTCCCTGCTGACTTCTATCTTTATCAAATTCTGCTATGATATCTACAGTCTTTCCACTAAAGAAATTTTCACTGATGAAATTCTCAAATTCCTGAAACATTATTCTGCGTTCCCGCTTTGCATTTCTAGTATTTAGGATATCTTTATGTAAATGCATTCCAGTGAAGATATCCACATATGGTGCGTTATGTTCTGATAAGTCCGAATAATATTGCACAACTGTATTTTTCAAAATATCCTCTTCTATTTTTCTGCTGATAGTAGAGCCTTTCTCATCCTGTTTATGAGTAAATAAACTGTGGGCAATACGAAATGTGGGAATGTAAATTTTTTGTGGCGAGCTAATGGTGGTTACTAAATTTTGATATGAAATTGATCGAAAAAGATTGTGGTTGCTTCTTATAAAATCAAATAAATGTTTAAAGTCTGGTGATTTCGGTAGTTTAATTTCTTGACTTCTGTAAGAATTGTAATTTCTTAACTCATCTTGTGATTTTTGATATAAACAATCATTTAGAAAAAGAAAATCGCTCATTTTTATGAGTTTACGCATAAAACGGCTTTTCCCACTATTATTTGTTCCTATGAAAATATTAATATCGTTGACTTCATCTAATGATTCAAGTGGTTGAATGACGCCAAACTTATCGGTATAATAATCGGTGAAGTTGCCTAATATTAAACTTTTTGTATACATAAACAAATCAATTTTTCCCTTCCAGCGCTTCTCTCAGCACCTGCTGCAAGAGTTGGGCATTATAGTTTTGGCTTTCTTTTACCGAGGCTTCCAGTGCATCGCAATACTGCATCAGTTCATCCAGTTTGGCGACCATGCGGTTTTGGATTTCGAGGGGTGGAAGTGGAACTTTAACCAAATTCATATTCGCTTGACTAAATTTAGGTTGAAAACCACCACTTAAATATGTCCTAATATCAAATATATTTAACCAGTTTTTCATAAAATGCAACAAAGTATCATCAGTATACTTTAATACATGAGCATGATTATTTAGTCTCTCCTTAAACCACCTATAATTTACTGATTATTAGTATTTTGGGTTTAAAATAGCTTGTTTTTTATTGCAATAATTTGTATCTTAGAGCTTTAAAACCTTGCAAATATGTTGGGGAAAAATCCAGAAAAGAAGCCAGAATTATTCCGCCCAATGTTGGTGGATTTTATTGACCACGAGCATGAACTTGTTCTACTTTCA
>JAGOJI010000118.1 GCA_017995195.1 Cloacibacterium sp. | reverse complement strand
GGCTGTCTCAAAAGCATTGAAGACAGCCTTTTTTCTTTTGTAATAGCTTTATCAACTTTTTTATCATGTAATAAAAAGTTGGTTACACCTTCATAATATCTACTTCTTTTACCTTGAGTTGTTCATCGGTAAGTTTCACGTATTTATCCGTGAGCTCCTGAATATCGGCTTCGGTAGATTTAATGATGTCTTCAGAAATGCCATCTAATTTTTTCAGTTCTTTCATACCGTCTTGACGAGCATTTCTAATGGTAATTTTGGTAGCTTCGGTTTCTGCTTTCGCTTGTTTTGCCAGTTCTCTTCTTCGCTCTTCGGTTAATGGTGGAACGTTTAAGATGATATTATCTCCATTGTTTGAAGGGGCAAATCCTAAATTAGAATTTACGATGGCTTTCTCTATGGCACCTATTGCCGTTCTGTCCCAAGGTTGGATAGAAATTGTCATGGCATCGGGAATCATAACGTTGGCTACTTGGCTAAGTGGCGTCATAGCTCCGTAATATTCTACCATAACGTCCTGAACCATAGAGGTAGAGGCTCTTCCTGCTCTGATTTTTTGGAAAGCATGGTCTAAATGCTTTATCGCAGCGTCCATCTCCTGTTTTACTGTTTCTACAATAAGTTCTAACTCTTCCATTGTGTATTTAAAATTTGATAGTTGACACATTTTTTTTATTAAGAAAAAAATTCTATATCTTTTGATTCAAGATACTATTTACTAACGGAAACCCAAATAGTTTATTGGTTTAACTTTAATCCAATCAATCCTATATCATAAAATCTCCTACATCTATTTTTTTTACCTTTATGCTCAGAGATTTGCTTGATATTTCTTCTTAATTCACCGTTGTTCCTACTTTTTCGCCCAAGACAATTTTAAGAAGATTCTCTTCTTTATTCATATCAAAAACTATAATAGGCAAGTTGTTCTCATGACTTAGCGTAAAAGCAGTCATATCCATTACTTTAAGATTTTTCTCAATGACCTGATTGAAAGACAAATTATCGAATTTTATGGCGTTTTCATTTTTTTCAGGGTCACTATCGTAGATTCCGTCTACACGTGTTCCTTTCAGGATTACATCGGCTCCTATCTCTATAGCTCTTAGCGTAGCTGCGGTATCTGTAGTAAAATAAGGATTTCCCGTTCCTGCACCAAAGATAACTACCCTACCCTTTTCCAAGTGCCTTACCGCTCGTCTTTTAATGAAAGGTTCGGCAACTTTGTCCATCTCAATAGCAGATTGAAGCCTTGTTTTCAACCCCATATCTTCCAAAGCACCTTGCAATGCCATTCCATTGATTACCGTAGCCAACATTCCCATATAATCGCCCTGAACTCTATCCATTCCTTTTGCTGCCCCCGAAACCCCTCGGAATATATTGCCTCCTCCTATAACTATGGCAATTTCGCAACCCGCATCTACTACTTTTTTAATCTCTTTGGCATAGTCTTGTAGCTTATTGTTGTCTATACCGTATTGCTTGTCTCCCATTAAGGCTTCACCACTTAATTTTAACAGGACTCTTTTGTATTTCATTATAATAGATATTTATTGTTTTTTTCACTTCGGTATACAACAAAAAATGCTTTTTGTAGCACAGTAAAATATTTTTTGGGAGTGTTTGTTGTCTTCTTAGGTATTTTTACTTAAAAAAAATCCAATGCAAATATAAGGAATAGAATAGAAACTCGTTTATGGTTTAGCTTTAGTAATTAAAAATTTTGTTGAGATTTAAAATAAGTTAATTTTGCATTTACAAACATTATCATTGAAAAGGATTATCTATTGCTTATTTGTTTTTATTACCTTTCATCAGGCTTTTGCACAGTCCGGTACAAGTGTATATTCCTTTCTTCATCTTCCCGTTTCTGCAAGGCAATCTGCTTTGGGTGGTGATGCTGTCTCTATAAGAGATTACGATGTAAGTTTTGCAGGTGTCAATCCTTCGTTGATGAATTTGGATATGGATAGAAACATTTCCATTAACTACGCCGATTACCTCGCCGACTCTAAATTTGGAACCATAAGTTATGTACAAGATTTGAATCACGGACATCTTCTCGGTATCAATGCTAGATATATAGATTATGGCAAGATGCCTCGAACAGATGAAAATGCCAATATATCGGGAGAGTTTGGAGCCATAGATGCTTCTTTGGGTATAGCCTATGCCTACCAGTTCGAAGAAGACTGGACTATTGGCACGCAACTGAGTTATGTAACTTCTAAGATAGATTACTTCACTTCTTCGGCCATTAGTGGAAATTTTGGGATTACTTATTACGACAAAGAAGAAAAAGAAACCATAGCCTTAGTACTAAGAAATTTTGGTTACCAACTGAAAACATTCAACGGAGTTCGCGAAAAAATGCCATTTAGGATAGATATGGGCTACACCAAAATCCTAAAAGAATTTCCTATTGCTTTAACACTTAGTATACACGATTTACAACAATTCAATATTTCTCAGCAGTACAATAATAACGGGCAAGAAGTTGGCTTTGTCCGAAAAATTGCCGATCACCTTTCTTTCGGGGCAGAACTGTTCCCCGAACAAGCCTTTAACCTAAGGTTAGGCTACAATGTAAAACGAGGTAATGAACTTGCCGTACTCGACCAAAGAAGTTTCACAGGCTTATCTTTTGGTTTCGGGATTAAAATTGCATCTTTCAGGTTCGATTATTCGCACGTACGCTATCATAATGCTGCCAATCTCAACCAAATAGGAATTTCTTTGGACATGATACAACTAAGCGGAAGGCGTAGGTAGAAATGAGTTGTGTACTGTACATTTAAATATTTACAAAAATAAACACCCGCCAAATGAAAAAAATAACCATAGCTATAGATGGGCATTCCTCTACCGGAAAAAGCTCTATATCCAAAGCTATTGCTCAAAAATTAGGACTTATACATCTCGATACCGGTGCCTTGTATCGTGGGATTACATTTTTTGGACTAAAAAATTATTCCAATGAAAATCATGAAATAAATATAGACGCTCTTATTCAAAATCTCAATCGTATCGTGCTCGAATTTCGGGAAGAAAATGGTGATTTGGTTTTGTATATGAACGGGGAAAACATCAACATCCCAATACGAAGTATTGAGGTTTCGGAAAATGTAAGTTTGGTTGCTAAACAACCCGAAGTGAGGGCATTTCTACTGGAAACTCAACGCAAAATAGCTAAAAATGGCGGTATTATTATGGATGGAAGAGATATAGGCACCGTGGTCCTTCCTGATGCCGATTACAAATTTTTTATTACTGCCAGTGTAGAAGAAAGAGCTCGCCGCCGTTTTTTGGAACTTACCAACAGCGGAATAATAACCGATGAAGAAGCTGTAAAGAAAAATCTTATCGCCAGAGACAAAACCGACAGCGAAAGAACTACTGCCCCGCTCAAACAGGCAGAAGATGCCATCCTTATCGATAATACTCATCTGAATAAAGAAGAAAGTATAGAGCTTATTTTATCTTATCTTCTGCCAAGATGACATTTAACATATTTTTAAGTATTTCTCTTGCACTTTTGGTATATTTATTGTAACTTTATGCTCATATATGGAACATTCATATTAAACATAATTATTTAACACTAAAAAATTAAACAAAATGTCAAAAGGAAAAAAATCAGGATTAGCATTAGGTTTATTGGCTGGAGCTGCTATAGGAGCTGCTATAGGAATACTATATGCACCGGAACAAGGTAAAGAAACCAGAAAAAAGCTAAAGAAAAAAGCAGAGGATCTTAAAGATCAAGCAATTAATGAGTATGGCAACTTGTCTGAAAAGACAAAAGAAAATGTAGACAAAATTGTATCTAACGTAAAACAGAGTTACGAAAAATACAGAGGACAAGCTGTAGATAAAGCAACAGGCTTAGCAAAAGAAGTTGAAACCGAGTTAGATGCTCTAAAATAATCTGAAAGTATTTTCAAAATAAAAAAAGGGAACTTGTGCAAATGAGTTCCTTTTTTTGTACTTTTATGGCAAATATAACATTATGGTAGAATTAATAAAAGAGTACGTAGACAAAAGGGTATCTTTACTTAAAATAGAAGCCACGGAAAAATCTGCCAAAGTAACAGGAATTAGCGTCTATTTCTTCCTTTTGTTGGTATTAGGAGTAAGTTTTTTTGCTTTTTTTAGCATTGCCTGTGGTTTATGGATAGGTTTTCTGCTGGGTAACTATGCCTATGGAATGTTCATTATAGCAGGGATACTGCTTTTGTTATTGATTATTTTTGTTAGTCTAAAGAAACAAATCATCAGTTTATTCATGGGAAGGTTTATCAATATTATTTTTGATGAAGATTAAAATTGAAAGAAATGGAACAAATTAGAAATATAAAAGACCTAAAGGCAAGAAAAGCTCAACTGAAAAATGAGATTTCGGATATAGAATCGGTATTGACTTTTGAAAATCCCAGAAAAACATTGAGTATCATTACCAATGGATTTACCGACAAATACCTAAAAGAAAGTGATGACGATGAAGGCAATACAAAACTCCGCCTTAATATGGGAAACATTGCAGGTACTACTTTTGAAAACACCCTGAAAATAGGCTCTGCTGCTTTGGTAACGCAATACGCACAAAAAAGCCTAAAACACCAATCTTGGAAGAAAAAACTAATTGGTTTGGCACTCATCTATGTTGCCCCGATTGTGCTAAAAAAAGTAAGAGAAGAATTGGAAGTTTTTCAGAAAAGGCAAACAGCAAAAGGCTTGAGGAAATTAATTTAGAATTAGTACGAGGATTACAAAGACAAACAAAGAAATGAATCATCTTCAGATTGTCTTTAAGTTCAACTAAGTCAATTTTTATAGAAGTATAAAGAATACTCCATGAGTTTTTATGACTTAGTGTGTCTTAAATATATGAATATATATATCCTTGTTTGTCTCTGCGTGTAAATATCCGAAGCTACTTAAGCTAAATTTAAATCCTTTTTTACTTGTTGAATTTTGTCTTCCAAGATTAGCAATTTATCTTTGAAGTCTTGTTCTGTAACAATCTTATCTTTTACAGAAACATAGAATTTTATTTTAGGTTCGGTTCCGGAAGGTCGTACACAAACTTTGGTTCCGTCTTGTGTATAATAAATAAGAACATTGGATTTTGGAATATCGTTCATCACTTTTTTCTCATTTTTAGAAATCGTAAGACACGTTTGTTCCTGAAAATCTTTTACTTCTTCTACTGGTGAACCTGCGATTTGTTTCGGTGGATTTTCTCGGAAATTTTTCATCATTTGCTGAATTTCTTCTGCTCCACTTCTACCCTTTTTCACCACATTGATCAATCCTTCGTAGTACATTCCCAAATCTTTGTAAATGTCTATCATGTA
>JAGOJI010000043.1 GCA_017995195.1 Cloacibacterium sp. | reverse complement strand
CTTAAACTAAAACCCGAACAAGAAGCCAAGATGCGGTGGTATCTGAAATAATACTTCATAAGGATCTGAAGCATTAAAATTAAAGACTGCCTACACCACTCTCACTATTAACGCCACACACAAATCTAAGGTTAATTATATTATTGAAAAAAATATATTCTAAACTTTCAATTTTAAGTATATTTGAAAAAAAATTAAGAATAATGGATTTTGAAGCTACTGAAAATTTGAAAATGATCGCCCAAACGGCTCGCGATTTTGCTGAAAAAAATATAAGACCTCACATTATGGAGTGGGACGAAAGTCAGCAT
This sequence comes from Cloacibacterium sp., assembly GCA_017995195.1. Lineage (GTDB taxonomy): Bacteria > Bacteroidota > Bacteroidia > Flavobacteriales > Weeksellaceae > JAGOJI01. Next base: position 18,028 of record JAGOJI010000043.1, on the reverse strand, counting down.
TTTCCTAAAGATTTGTTTCATCAACTGGGAGAAATGGGATTTATGGGAATCGTAATCCCCGAAAAGTATGGAGGTTCAGCTTTAAGTTATCATGAGTATGTAGCTATTTTAGACGAGATTTCTCAGGTCGATCCTTCCATCGGTCTATCAGTAGCAGCCCACAACTCGCTTTGCACCAACCATATCTACGAGTTTGGAAACGAAGAACAAAGAATGAAATGGCTTCCTCAATTAGCTTCAGGTAAAGTAATTGGAGCTTGGGGACTCACGGAGCACAACACAGGTTCTGATGCCGGAGGAATGAGTACCACAGCCGTGAAAGACGGCAACGAATGGGTAATTAATGGTGCTAAAAACTTTATCACCCATGCTATTTCCGGTGATATTGCAGTAGTAATGACACGAACCGGAGAAAAAAATACGTCTAATAATTCCACCGCTTTTGTTTTAGAGAAAGGAATGCCCGGATTTACTTCAGGAAAAAAAGAAAATAAACTGGGAATGCGTGCTTCTGAAACGGCAGAACTTATTTTTGACAACGTAAGAGTTCCGGACTCTCATCGTTTAGGAGAAGTAGGCGAAGGTTTCAAACAAGCCTTAAAGATATTAGACGGCGGTAGAATTTCCATTGCTGCACTCAGCTTGGGTATTGCAAGAGGAGCTTATAAAGCCGCCCTAAAATATGCCAAAGAAAGACAACAGTTTGGGAGTGCTATTGCCAATTTTCAGGCTATCAATTTTATGTTGGCAGATATGGCAACTGAGATTGATGCGGCAGAATTATTGATTAATAGAGCAGCAACTCTTAAAATGGCAAAACAAAAAATGACCAAAGAAGGAGCTATGGCAAAACTATATGCTTCCGAAGCCTGTGTAAGAATTGCCAACAACGCCGTACAAATTTTTGGCGGTTATGGCTATACCAAGGATTTCCCTGCCGAAAAATATTACAGAGATTCCAAACTATGTACGATTGGAGAAGGAACTTCGGAAATCCAAAGATTGGTAATTGGTAGAGAAATTACTAAATAATCTTAGTTCGGGATAAGAGGGGTAAAGAGTTAGACAGTTATAAGGCTACCAAGTTTGTGACTTGTTCAGTAAAGTGACTTGGCTGAGTTTAAAACAATCTAAAAAAGTTTCATTCTCTGTATTGAAGTTTTTTATTTTCAATTGTTTATAATTTTTGTTAACCCGAACCCGAATCAGGTAAATAGTTTCCGCATTTTGAATAGACCATAAAATAAGGAAGTTTCATATACCGAGGCTTCCTTATTTTTATACCTAAAGAAGGCTAAATTTAATTATGAATAAAGCATTTTTTTTCGCATTTTTGTAATCTTGATTTTGTATGCAGATTTATTATTTGTATACTTAACCACTATTTGCTAATCTTTAATATTTTTTAAAAACATTAAATGAAAATAAAATACGCTGAGCTTATCGACCAGACGCTTTACTTCCCACAAGAGGAATTTAAGTATGAAGAAAATCAGTTGTACTTTCATGGAATTCCCTTGATGGAGGTTGTTGAAAAATTCGGAACTCCTTTGAAATTCAGCTATTTACCTAAAATATCAGAAAATATTCAGAAGGCTAAAAACTGGTTTAAAAGTGCAATTGAAAAGAACGACTACAAAAAAGGCTATCGCTATTGTTATTGCACCAAATCGAGTCATTTTGCTTTTGTAATGGAGGAAGCTCTGAAGAACGACATCAGTATGGAAACTTCCTCGGCGTATGATATGGATATCGTAAAAAAACTGTACGAAAAAGGTAAAGTAGATAAAAATATCGAAGTTATTTGTAATGGCTTTAAAACAGATGATTATCTTCAAAAAATAGCCGACCTTATTAATAATGGCTTCGAGAATATCACGCCCATTTTAGATAATTATCGAGAACTCGACAAACTTACCGAAAGCATCGACAGTACCTTCAATATTGGGATTAGAATTGCCTCTGAAGAGGAACCGAAATTTGAATTCTACACCTCTCGTTTGGGTATAGGCTACAAAGATATTACACCTTACTACAGCCAAAAAATAGCCGAACACCCCAATGCCAGATTGAAGATGTTGCACTTCTTCATCAATACAGGGATTAAAGACACGGCATACTACTGGAACGAATTATTCAAATGCCTGCGGGTATATGCAAGGCTGAAGAAAATAGCTCCCGAGGTAGATTGCTTGAATATTGGCGGAGGTTTTCCTATTAAAAGTTCCTTGGCTTTTGATTATGATTATGAATACATGGTAAACGAGATTGTATTACAAATCAAAAAATTCTGTGAAGAAGAAGGTGTTGAAGAACCCAATATTTATACCGAATTTGGATCGTTTACTGTAGGAGAAAGTGGAGGAAACCTCTACAAAGTTATCTCGCAAAAACGCCAAAACGACAGGGAAAAATGGAATATGATTGACAGTTCTTTTATGACAACATTACCCGATACATGGGCAATTTCCCGTCGCTTCATTATGTTACCGCTCAATCGTTGGGAAGATTCTTATGAAAGGGTATTTTTGGGAGGTTTAACTTGCGATTCTGATGACTATTATAACTCAGAACAACATACCAATGCCATTTACTTACCTGTATTTAGTGAAACCAAACCTCTGTATATTGGTTTTTTCAATACCGGAGCTTATCAGGAAAGCATTAGTGGTTTTGGCGGGGTACATCATTGCTTGATGCCGCAACCCAAACATATTCTTATCCAAAAAAACGAGGACGGAGAACTTCAGTATGAGGTGTTCCGCGAAGAGCAGAAGCCAGAAGATGTACTCAGCTTATTAGGGTATTAAATTCGGAATAAAAAGGTTAAGAGACTATAGAGTTAAGAAGTTATAAGGTTTCCAAAGTTTGTTACTTAGTTGAGTTTTAAGAGTGACCCGAAGAATTTATTTCTTTGTTTATTTACGTTAAAATTTATTGAACTCTCGTAGGTTATAAATTCAGCATTCTTTCCGATAAAACAATAGCGAACTTATTCTTATAATTGAAGCTCCTCGGAAGCGTAATTGCCACTCAAAGTATGGGTTTATAATCTTTTAAGATGTGAGAAAAGAGTGTTTAACGGTTTCGGTATTCATTTTGAAAATAAATCCTCCAGTAAAACATCTTTTTTACTTATATAGACCGATATTTCTAAGTTTTTTGAACAAACAAATTTAATTTAACGTGAGTTAGGGATAAGATATTTAATCGCAACGGCAAACAAAGATATTTATTGCATTGATTTTCAAATACTTAAGACAAGCAAAGGCGTAAAACTTATTGAAGTAAAACAAACTTTTGCATTACTTCAATAAACGAAGTGGCTTGGTCTATCTTAAAAAAGCTGAAAATGATTGATTACTTTGTTTGGCTTTGCGATTAAAAAGTAAAGCATTTATTTTCAATTATTTATAAATTTCTTATCCCGAATTCAGGTTAATTTAAAAAATTAAAAAATAGACTTTCGGATAAAGTTTAATATTTTTGCAGTCGTAAAACTAAACAAATGATTGACATCATCAACAGAATTTTGCCGAGTGTAAGAAATGAAGATTTGAATTCTGAGTTCAAAAATCTTGCGATTGACAGTATTGATTTGGTTTCGCTGCGGGTGGAAATTGAAAACAGATTGGGCAGAATGATTCCCAACAAAGACTGGCTTTCTTTCAAAAATTTGAATGATATTCTGAAGTACACTTCCCAGGAAAATTCCGGAAATACAATGTCGATTTCAGAAAATATTTCCGAAAAAATAACGCCCGTTCAAAACTTCATCACAATGCCCCAAATGTGTATGGAAGCACTTTCTGAGAATTGGCTCTTCAAGGAATCCGGAGATTTGCATTGGGATTTGCTGTGCAAAGGCTTGGGAACTTCTTCTGCTGATTTGAAGGACGATTTGGGCAACAGATTATACGCCACTTTTGTAAGAATCAGGGTTGATGGAAACGATAATTTAAGTGGTTTTAAAGAAAATTCGCCTTACGAGTTCAATGCTCAACTTTCAAGATTTGGGATGGGAATGTTTTTCAGTAAAATCAATTTTTCGTCTTTAGATAAAAATGTGAAAATTGATATGATGACGAGTTTTTCCATCAGAAAATCAACAGGCGACAACAAAAGTTTGGCAAAAAGTCAGCCTTTGGTTGATGATTGCAGCATTCCGCAACATACCGATTTCCCGATTTTTGGAAACGAATATCGCTTGGTGAAAAAAGAGGAGCTGAAAACGTTTTTCCATAAAGATTACGTTTTCAATATTTCTGAAAATCAATTATTTAGTTACGAATACTCCTTAAATCCATATTATGATTTGAATGGTGTTGGCTTGCTGTATTTTGCATCATATCCTATCATCAGCGATTTTTGTGAGATGCAGTATTTCCACGAAAATGGTGAGGAAAATTGGGAAGAACATTATTTTACGATTTTCCGCGACATCATGTATTATGCCAATTGTGATGCACACGACAAAATTTTATATGTTTTGAATTCTGTAGAAAAACTTTCGGAAAACCGAGTGAAAATTCAGGCGACATTGTATAGGAAATCTGACCAAAAAATGATGGCAAGAATTTTTACCGTGAAGCAGAAAAAGGATTTTTAGATTTTTCTTGAAGATTTTTCGGCATTTTTCCGAAACCAAGATTTCGCACCTCTGGTGCTTCCACAATTTGTGCTCAAAATTTGTTTTTCTACCAACATATCGTTGCTCTACGACTCAACATCTAAACCTTATTATTAATATAACCCTCCGTTCCATTCGGAATATTAAAAATTCTGCAAGGATTTCCCATAGCCATACAAAAATCCGGAATATCTTCTGTTACATAGGTATTTGGAGCAATAATCACGTTGTTGCCAATCGTAATTCCGCCCACAATTACAGCATTTGGACCAATCCAAACTTCGTTACCAATTTTTGGAGTTCCCTTGAATTTTCCGCGATTACTTTGTGCAATACTCACACCTTGCGAAAGATTGCAGTTTTTGCCGATGACAACACCGGGATTTACCGCCAAAAATCCCCAATGCCCAATGTATAGACCTTCGCCAATCTGCGTTTCAGGATAAATTTGGATACCGTATTTTATCTGATGATGACGCAAAACAAATCGCCAAAACTTTCCCAAAAGAGATTTTTTTGGATACTGCTGGCACTTCCTGAAAATGTAGATATAGTGAAGATTTGGGTTGATGCATTTTCCCCAAATTTCAGCTGTGGAAAGCCATTTTCCGCTTTCGCGAAAGAAGTCTTTTTGTATGATTGAGTATTCCATATTTATTTTAATCCTTGAAGGATTTCGTTAAATTTCATCAATAATTTTCACAATTGCATTCACAGAATTTTCCAAATTGAAAGGCATCTCGTAATTCTGGAAATTTTGTTGGTATTTTTCAAAAAATTGAGGTTCTGTCAAAGCCCTTTTCATTCCTTCGTAAATACCGTCTTCTGAATTTTCGACGATTAATCCAAGTTTTCCATTGTTCAACATTTCTCCAACGCCGGAAACATCAGTCGCAATAATATTTTTCTTCAAAGCAATGGCTTCAAACAAAACCGTTGGAAAGCCTTCATATCGCGAACTCAAAACATAAAAATCTGCATTTTTGAAATAAGGATAAGGATTATCGGTAAAACCGAGCATAGTCGCAGTTTCATGAACCCCGAGTTCAGTTTTTAGATTTTTTATTATTTCAAAATCACGGCCATCACCGAGAATCAGAATTCTGTGTTTAAAACCTTCATCTAATAATTTTTTGTGAACTTTCAGCAATCGGTCAAAGCCTTTTTGTGGAAAAATTGTTCCCACAGAAATAAATAATGGTTCAGAGTTTTGCTTTACCTCAGCCTTTGCCTTTTCCAATATTTCCTCCGTATCCAAAGGGTTATAAATCCTCACAATTTTATTTATTTCCGCTTCATTTTTCGCCAGTCTTTCAAAATCTTTTTGAATTTTTTCAGAAATCACCATAATTTTATCGTAGCCGAAAAATTTTTTGGTTTCTTCGTCGGAATAGTTGTAAAATTCAGTTTTGGTGAGGTCGTTGTGAATCCAAATGATTTTTTTGGAAGATTTTATCGGCGAGTTTAGAATTTCGTCACGTAAACCGTGAAGTGCTGCAAATTCAACATCGTATTTTTTATTTTTTAAAACTTTGGAGTATAGAATTTTTGGAAACTTTTTTAATAATGATTGATATATAACACGATATGCTTTTTTTGGAATGTCCTGAATTCGGTTGGTGGTAATCATTTCTCCTTTGTTCAAATACAAAACATTAATCCATTTTGGAACTTCGGGCAGATATTTTCCGCTGTAAAGATTCAGCAACAAATCAATTTCGTATTTGTTTTCGGGAAGATTTTTTAGAAAAGTCACCAAAACTTTCTCTGCACCACCATGACGCAGAGAACCAATTCTGATGAGGATTTTCTTTTTAGGACTTATTTTTTTATATTTTAGCAAATATAAACATTAAAGAGAAAAATTTCATACTCAATCTCTATGATTCATTACAGTATTTTCTTCCATTCATGTAGAATCTTTTCTTTTTTCCATTTTTGAGATTCTTCGAAGCTGCTCTTCATGAGTTTAGAGAGAACTTCTTCATTTTGAGTGAGATATTCTAATTTTTCTTTAAACATTTTTTTATTGTGAAGAGGTATGAGAAAACCATTTTCTTCATTAATAATATCACCAGGTCCATAGTTGCAGTTATAAGCTACAAGTGCATTCGAAAAAAATTGTGCTTGTATTAAAATCGTGGGAAGAGCTTCTACCACAGAAGTTAGACAATTTATTTTTGAAAAGCTAATGAGTTCATAAACTTCATCGATTCCTTTGCTCCCCAATAGATGTACTTGATGAAGATGATGTTTTTGTATAAAGCGTTCTAATTGATCTCTTTGATGACCATCTCCAATGATGTTAATTACCCAGTCTTTAGGGGTTTTTGCCTCATGTATAATTTCTAAAAATTCGGTGATATTTTTTTTCGGGGTCTAATCTTGCAACTACAGAAATAATATTTTTCTTTTTCTCAATAGAGATATGAGTAGCTCTTTCACAGTACTCGTCCATCATATTGTGAATTGTATAGGAATGGTGATTGATGTTTTTATAATATAATTCCCCTTCTTTATAAGTTCCTACAATAGAGTTGAGATTTCTATAATACCTTCTAAGCATATTATTCCAAAATTTTCCACCGGATAAATGGCTCATATGCTCCCATGCAATTGTTTTTTTTACAAACCTTTTTGTTTAATGATAAAATAGAGGATAGTTTGTACCAACAGGAAATAATAACATTATAATCTTGGTGATTTTTGTTTATCCATTGTGTAAGCATTGAAGCTACTCCAATATGATAGATGTACGCAAAAGCATTTTCTCTGTATTTATGGGGTATTTTGTTTAGATATTTATTGGCAAATTCGCAAACTTTCCAACTCCAATGGGAGAATGTATCAATATAGTGTTTTTTTATTCGTTTATCAATTTCATAAAAATCGTCGTGCTCTGCCATTAAAAATAGAATCTCAACATCATACCCATCTTTTACCAATTCAGAAGCAAGTGTTGACATTACTTTTGCAACGCCTCCGGCTTTAACGTTTTGATAATAAACAAATAATATTTTTTTCTTCATGAGTTGAGAATTATCTACGCTTAGCTTTTTTGAATTTGTAAGGTAAGTTTTTGATAAGATATTCATCCAAAGCCTTTCTGTCTTTCTCCAGTTCTCTTGGGTATTGCGTGTTATTATTAAGAACAATATCTCCGTATTCTTCAATGGAGCAAAGATACTGTGCGGGATTTCCTATAAATACAGAGTTGGGAGGCATAGATTGTGACAATACCGAATTGGCTCCCAAGATACAATTGTCTCCAATTTGAACATCTTGCATAATAACACAATTAAGACCGATGGTACAGTTATTACCAATCTTTATTCTTCCAAAAATTCTTGCATCTTCATAGCCGGGTAGTCGCCTAAGAAGTGTAGTGGTGCCTCCATGATTTACAAACCTTACTCCTGCCGCTATATTCACATAATCTCCTATTTCTATAAGGTAGGGCTCCGTGCCAAAATTTACGTTTTCCGGCATATTAAAGTTTTTTCCTACTTTCATGCCTTTAGCTTTACAAACTTCAAGATTAATTTTATTGATAAAGTTGAAATAAGTGGCGTGTATTTTAAGAATAATTCTGTTGAATAGCATTGCTTTTTTATAATGATTACAAAAATACTAATTCTAAATTAGTTAATTTTGTAAAAAAATAAAGTTAAAATGTATAAAATTTCAGCCATAGACTATTATCTTCCTGAAAAAATATATACGAATGAAGAATTAGAAAAAGATTTTCCGGAATGGAACTCTGAAAAAATAGAAGAAAAGGTTGGTATCAAACAAAGACATATCGCTTCTGATAGCGAGACAGCATTAGACTTAGCTGTAAAATCTTGCGAAAAAATATTTACAACACGAGATAAAAACACTATTGATTTTATTCTTTTCTGTACTCAAAGTCCAGATTATTTTCTCCCTACTACCGCCTGTATTTTGCAAGACAGATTGGAGCTGAGGAAAAATATAGGGGCTTTAGATTTTAATTTGGGTTGCTCGGGGTTTGTATACGGTTTGGCTATTGCGAAAGGGCTTATTGCCTCCGGTATAGCCAATACCATTCTATTGGTAACAGCAGAAACTTACTCCAAACATATTCATAAAGAAGATAAGGCAAACAGAAGTATTTTTGGAGATGCAGCAGCATCGGTAATTATTGAAAGAGACGAAAATAAAAATAACTTTCAATTTGAGTTAGGTACAGACGGTTCCGGCTACGATAATCTGATTGTAAAAAACGGGGGTTTTAAATCTTGCTTAGGAACGAAATCTGAGATAGATGATGAAAATAAAGATTTTTTTTCTGACGATTATCTCTATATGAATGGACCGGAAATATTTAATTTTACCATCGAAAATATCCCTCATCTCATTAACGAAACTCTTAAAAAAAATCATTTGGAAAAAGAAGATATCAATTGGTTTATTTTCCACCAAGCCAATAAATACATGTTGAATTATCTTCGAAAAAAAGCAAAAATTCCAGAGGAAAAATTTTATATTAATATGGAAAATACGGGAAATACCGTTTCTGCAACCATTCCTATTGCTTTGAAAAATTGCCTTGAAGAAGGGAAAATTCAGAAAGGGCACAAAGTTCTAATAGCCGGTTTTGGCGTTGGATACTCTTGGGGAGCAACCATTATAGAATTTTAAACAAGCACCCAAACTATCCTAATGAGAGATGGTTTATTGGTAAAAAATTGCAATTAAATATTTCATCATAATTAAAGACAAATAAAAATCTACATATGAAAACACAAGTTTTTTTAGAAAAATTACAAGAAGAATTAGAAGAAGAGAATCCTTTAACATTGGATACTAAATTCAAACAACTCGAGAACTATGATTCTATGTCTATTCTCACATTGATTGTTTTTGTTGATGAAAATTTTGGTAAAAAGATTGATACGAAACAATTTAAAGAAATCAATACGATTCAGGATTTAAAGAACTTTATAGGAACCGAAAATTTTGAAGACTAATGAGCCTCTCTTCTTTTTCTCTTCATCAAAAAACAATTTTGATAACAGGAGCTTCTTCGGGGATAGGTAAAACTTGTGCTATAGAGTGCTCCAAAGCCGGAGCACAAGTAATTTTGGTAGGGAGAAATACACAAAGACTAATAGAGACACAGATAGAATGTAAGGGAGAAACATATACCGTAGCAAAAGACATCTCTTCCTGCGAAGAACTGGAAGAGCTTCTTATGGAGATTAATCATATAAAAAAAATAGATGGTATTATTCACTCAGCAGGAAAAGAGGTAACCTTACCCTTCAAGAAGTCAAAAAAAACGTATTTTCAAGATATATTCGATATTAATGTTTTTTCGGGATTTGAACTAACAAGATTATTGCTTTCAAATAAAAAAATAGAAGGAGCTGCCAGTATCGTTTTTATTTCCTCTGCGGCGGCACTGGTAGGAGAACCGGGTAAAGTAATCTACTCAGCGAGTAAAGGAGCACTTTTATCGGGAGCTAAATCTTTAGCAATGGAACTTTCAAAACAAAGGATAAGGGTTAATACCATTACTCCCGCGATTGTTAATACACCTCTTGTGGAAAATATGTTTGAAAACATAGGCGAAGAAGCCACAGAGTTTATTAAAAACAAACATCCTTTTGGACTCGGAGATTCCAAAGATGTAGCCATGTCCTGTATCTTCCTTCTTTCAGACGCTTCTAAGTGGATTACGGGTACCAATATTGTGTTAGATGGCGGATATACTTCTATATAGCAGCTTTTAAAGAAAGATTGAGCAGTATTTTTTCTACTTTATCAAATATTTTTTGATTATCAAATGCTTTTTCGGAGTCTTTTAGGTTTTTTTGCAACTCAGAAACCAGTTTCGGATTGGTTAGAAATTCTCTCATGGCAAGATAGATTTCTCGGGTACTGAAATCAATCAGGTATCCATTTTGCAGATGAGTAATCATTTCGCTCACTCCACCTACATTGGTTGCAATAATAGGTTTTTTCAGAATCAAAGCCTCGGCAACGGAAAGTGGATAGGCTTCTGCTTGGGAGGTAAGTACAAAAAAGTCACAGTTTTTAATATAAGGATACGGATTTTGCCGGTTCCCCAAAAGTCTAAAAGTATTTTCCACTCCCAATTTTTTGATTTGTTTCAAGAGCTTTTCCCGATCTTCTCCATCTCCTAAAATTACAACTTTATGCAAAAAACCTTCGGAAATTAATTGGGCGTGTGCCGATATTAGTTTATCAAAACCTTTAATGTGGTATAGCCTACCAACACCCAAAAAAGTGGGGCAATCGGATTTTTCGGGGGTAAATTCTTCGGATTTTTGCAGAATTTCATCAATAGGAATTGGATTAGTAACCACATGTATCTCAGGAAAGTCAAGGTGTGGAAACTCTTGTAAGAGTATGGTTTCTATATTTTTCCCACAGAAAATAAGTTCATCGAACTGCTGTAATTGCTGCGTAATTTTTGGCAAAAGAGGCTTGAGTCCTTTGGTATGAATATTTGAGTGAAACCAACCTATTTTTTTAGAATTTTTGTTTGATGAATTTAATACCGAATCGAAGTCTGCATAAGTCATGGCAACTTCGATATCGTATTTTTCTTTTAAAACAGTCTCATCAATCAATTTTGGATTTTTCAAAAAACGGTTTAGTTTTTTTCTTCTCCACAGTAATTGAAATTTCTGAATGATCGTATTTTTAGAAAAATCTTCTTTTCCTTTTGTGAGATACTCCAAACGGATATGAGAGGGGATTTCGCCTCTCAATTCTCCCTGAAATAAATTGAGAAGTAGCGTAATCTCAAATTTATCTTTATCCAAATTCTGCAACATACTGAGTAGTACTTTTTCTACACCTCCCATTTCCATAGAACGGTGCCGGAATAGAACTTTTACTTTTTTATTCAACATCGCAGCCTAAATTTTTGTATTGTTCACGAAATTTCTCCGCCCATTTTTTCCAATTCAAACCACTAACTTTCAAACTGTTATCCTCTAAAATTTTCAAGACATATTCCTCTGAAAAATCCTGAGGAAAATTTTCCAAAACATCTAATTTATCAAGGAACCAAGCCTCATTTAGTACATGGTTAAAATGATTTACTTCAAAATCAAAACCATATTGGTGGTAAGAACCGGTTGCAGAAGATTGAAAAGTGGTCCGCATCACTTCCGATTTTGTTTTTGCTAAAAAATAAGGATTATTTTTATGTTTTCTATAATAAGAAGTTGCATTGATGATTTGTCTTTTTTCGTCTACCCTTCCCTCCATATTTTTCCAAATTTGAAGCCAGTATTCCTTTTTGTAAAGCCCCATCAAGATGGAGTTGAGTACCCAATACTTCCTTTGTGTAGTATGATCTACTTTTCCTAACTTGTACAGAATCGAAAAAAAACGATATTTATTATAGAAAAAGGCTTCCATAACTTTCTCATTACTAAGAAATAAGCCTTTAGGAACCGTAGCGTTTATTTTTTCGGAGAGCGGAAATAAGTCAAGGTCTGCATCTTCAGAAGAATTTCCAAGCCAACCAAGTTTTAATAAATGAATATCGAATTTTTTGCACTCCGAAATCAGTTGGTTTAGATTAATGTCTGACGTAAACCAAACATCATCTTCCGTCATGATAAAATAATCTGAAGCCTGTTTCACAGCATCTACCCACATTTCCGTGGGAATTTGAAATCCGTTGATGGGTGTTCCGAATTTGATATTTTCCTCAACGGAAATTTGTTTTTTTTGATGATTTTTTGATTTCCTTATTTCGATTTCGGGATATTTATTTTTAATTTTTTCTAAATATTTATCAGGTGTTCCATCATCCAAAACTACAATCTGAAAACCACCATTAACATATTGATATACAGAAGATATACATCGATCTAAATAATGCGGACGATTAAAGGATTTGATAAAAACAGCTACTTCCATTTAATTAATCTATAGGTATGAAATATGATTTTAAAGAATTTTGTTTTAGAAAATTCATATTTCTCTGGTAAAATCCCTAACACATTTCTGATAATATTATCTATTGGAAAATCAATTTTTCTTCGTTTACATGCTTCAAAAATAACTATTGTAAACCAAACCTTTGCTTTTAAATTATTTTTAAGACTCGAAACCCCCGTATTGTGGATTCTATAATTATACAGAACTTTATCTATAAATTTAACGTTTCCTTTTTCATAAATTTTTAAAATAATATCCATGTCTTCTGCAATCTTGTACAAGGGATTTATCCCTTCTGTTTTAAAATAAATATTTTTTTTAAATGTAAAAAAATGAGAAATATTTATTTCAGTATTGAAAAAATAAATATCAAAAGGTTCAACTTGTTTTGAGTTTGGATGTTTTTTTTGGGGATTGAGGTTCTTATCACAAAGCATAAATTTACTATAAGTAGCAACAATTTTCTCATCTTGATAAGCCTCTATTGATTTTTCGATTGCGTCATTTGAAAGCGTATCGTCTGGATCTAAAAATCCACAAATATCACCTGTAGATAATTCTACCAATTTTTTTTTTGTAAAACCACAACCTCTATTTTCCTTGTTTTCAAAAATCTTAAATCGAGTATCATTCTTTACTAAATCTTTAATAATATCCAAGGAATTATCCGTTGAACAATCATCTAAAATCACGATTTCAAAATCTTGATAGCTTTGATTTATAATACTTTCGTAACATTCTTTGAAGAATTTACCATTATTGTATTGTGCAATGAGTAATGAAAATTTTAACATCTATGATATTTTTTTATGTCATGGAGAGATTCTCAATTGTTTCATTCTCTCTCTTTTTGTAAACTGTATTCACATTTTAATTTTCATCGGGTTAATGCTTACTAAAAGTATACGCTACCAAATGTTTTATAAACTTCAAATTCGCTTTTTTAAAATAGAATTTGGCCATCATTAGATTAATGAATTTTATTTTGCCATACAGAAAATCATTGTATCGGTAACTGAAAGTTTTGTTTAAAGCAGATAAGTGTTTCAGTATTTTCAAATATTTTGTTTCAGAATCATAAACATTAGTTACGCCATGATTATTGATTCTATAGACACTCATTTTTTCTGCAAAACAATACACACGACCTCTTTCCGCAATCCACAAAAACAAAACAATATCACCATGCGTAAGATAAGGTGTGGCTAATTTTTCGTATAGGTCTGTAATATCATCATATTTTCTGAAAACAACAGATGCAGTAGGGATAATCCAACTTCTTAGGAACTCTTTACTTAGATATTCCCTGTTTTCATGTACAATCAATAAATCTGAGTTGATGGGTTTATCTACTTCTGATACAATTTCACAAGAATGAAAGCACATTCCAAAATCGTTATTTTGTTCCAAGAAATCGACTTGCTTTTGTAGTTTATCCTCATTAATCCAATAATCATCGCCTTCACAAAGGGCGATATACTTCCCCGTTGCTTGTTTGATTGCCCAAATAAAATTAGGCATCATTCCCAAGTTCTTTTCGTGCCTGGTATATTTAACCTCCACATTTTTGGGAGCATTTTGGATTATTTTTTTGATAATTTCGTCGGAATCATCTGGAGAATGATCATTTACAATAATCAGTTCGATGGTAAAGTTGGTCTTCTGAGAAAAAACACTTTCTATTGCCTGTTGGATATAATCTCTGTGTTCATAAGAAATCATAATTACACTTAGTAACGGCTTTTCATTCATGTTTTTTCTTTTTTTAATCTATAATTCCTCCACAAAGATAAAACAAAATACAGAAGTTAAAATAGATAAAGTAGAATGAAAGAATTTCAGTAATTTTGCCAAAAATTATAAATGATGAGTGAGATTTCCAATATTACCAAAACTTTTTTTGCCTACTTGTCTCGACCGCACCTCTATCCTGAACTGGGAAGAAAAATTTACAAAAACATCTTCAATCGCAAGGCGGCTTTCAAAGGCAAAGTTGTTGCTGAGAATTGGTGTGCCGAAAATGCTGTTTCGCAACAATTTGCCATCGAAAATATCTTAGGCTTTCAAAATTTTGAAAAAATTGAAAAAAAATATACAGAGGAATTTATCTTCGCCAAAGATGCTGAGAAAAACTGCCCCGTAAAAATGGGCGGAGCCGGAGCATTGGATTTAATCTATTATCTAAACGAATTTGTAGCCTCCAAAAATGCAGTAGAAACCGGAGTTGCCTATGGTTGGAGTTCTTTAGCAGCACTTCTTTCGCTCAAAAACAGAAATGGTGTGCTTTATAGTTCAGATATGCCTTATCTGGGAAAGGATAATGACCAATACGTGGGCTGTGTGGTTTACAAAAATTTAAAACCCCTTTGGAAACTTTTCCGATTTGCAGACAAAGAATCTTTACCCAAAATATTCAAAATACAGAATACCTTTGATTTTGTACATTACGATAGCGACAAGTCCTACAACGGTAGAATGTGGGCATACCCTATTTTATTCGAAAAATTAAGAAAAGGAGGTGTATTGATGAGTGATGACATTGGCGATAATGCTGCGTTTATGGATTATTGCCAACAACACCAACTGAATCCTACCATTGTGGAGTTCGACGGAAAATATGCCGGATTTGTCATTAAATAAAATGTCGCCAAGATGAATCCTCTTGTTACTATCGTAATTCCTATCTACAAAGTCGAAAAATTTATCGAAAGATGTTTACAATCTGTTGTAAATCAATCTTATAAAAATACAGAATGTATTTTAGTCAATGATGTTTCTCCGGATCGCTCCATGGAAATCGCCACCAATTTCATTGAAAAAAATCCTTTTTTTGATTTTAAAATCATCAATCAACCCGAAAACAAAGGACTATCCATGGCAAGAAATGCCGGAATGGATATAGCTAAAGGAAAATATATTTATTTTTTGGATAGTGATGATGAAATCTTACCCGAAACTATCACGCGTTTGGTAGAAACTGCCGAGGAAAATAAAGCTGAAATTACGCTGGGACAAAGTATCTGCATCAATGAGGAAGAAGGCTGGGAAAGAAATTACTTCCCCATTACCAATCCCGAAAATTCAATTTCCGGTAATGCTAATATTTTAGAGAGATTTGTAGATGGGAAATATCCTGTTATGGCTTGTGATAAATTGGTAAGAATGGATTTTCTGATGAAGCATCGGTTGTATTTTGTTCAAGATCTGTTCAGCCAAGATGTATTGTGGAGTTTCCAAAGTGCATTAAAAGCGGAAAAAATCGCATTTTTACGAGAAAATACATATTTATACTATTTTCATCCGGCATCTATCATTCATAATCGTGGAGATAAACATTTTAGAAACTGGATTACGATTGCAGAATACATAAACGAAGCCTATATTAAGGAAAAAAATCCCGAAAGTAGAAAACTGATCCTAAAATACCTGATTGATTTCAAGTCTATGACTTTGGAAATGAATTGGAAAGCACAAAAAAATGAAGAACTTTGGAAGCGTAGCTATCGCCAATACAGAAAGTTAGCTTCGCTACCCTTGAAGGAATATTGGGGGAAGAATTTCACGAGTAAAGACAAAAAGAAAGATTTCTTCTGTTCACTACCAACCAATATAGGTTTCAGACTTTTCAAATACCGATACCAAAGATAGTTTTTTTCGTTAAGTAGCTACTTTTAAGCCTCAGTTTGTTGAAATTTGGTTTCACATGAACCTTGTTACTCTTGGCAGAGTTTCCGGAAGTTTCTAAAACCAACCTCTTCTGAAGTGAGTAAAAAGAGAGCCGAAATTTAGGTTCAATGTAAACCGTATCCTGTTTGCATAATCTTTAAATGATGGTTCAAAGCCTAAACTCGACTGCAAGGGGAAATAGATTTCCAGAAAATCGGGAACAAGTTTTAGTTTTACTCCACTATCCCAAATGAATTGAGGATTTCTAAGTCTATTCTTATAAACTCCCGCATCGGCATACAGATTAAACATTTTCCAAAGATGAACGTCGGTATTGGTAGAGACAATCCACTGATTTACCGAGGTATTGAAAAACGATTTAAAACCTCCTTCTGCTAAAATATACTGCTGAGAAAAAATACCCGAAGTTGCACTTTGTCCCAATAATCCATAAGAAAAGGCATAATTGGAAAGCCTGGAGACTCCAAAATTGAATGTGTTGTTTTTGGTACGATTGTTCAAAAAATAACCTCCAAACATTCTGAAACTTATTTTTTTATTTTGAGCATATTCCCAACGGTAAAAAAATTCGGAATTTATTTTTTGAAAATCATCCATACTCTGGAGAACAACATTGAAATACCGCTCATGAATAGCCTTGTTATCTGAATACGAGAAATATGTGTTCCAAAGATTATACTTGCCGTAATCTCCATTTTTAATCATAGTTTCCGTTAAATCTTTTTTCACATATTCGTAAGAAAAACCAATATTTTTACTGATTTGACTTCTTGGATTTTTGGCAAAATTGATGGAAGAAAAGGCTGTAAATTTCCTATAAGCCAAATTGAAATTGTAATGAAAGTAAGATGCCGATGCCCCAAAATTCAATTTTTGATAAAAAGATTCTGCCGGACGAAAACTATACGAAATTCCACCCGATCCTGTAAAGCTATTGGTTCCGGAGCTATAATACGGCGAGAAGGAATACAAAAACTGCCGATCCAAAAGTGATTTGTTCCTAAAATTAACTCCAAGTAACAACTTATCATAAGCATTATACGTAAGATTAGGCGTTACAAAAACCTCGTTATACTCATGGTTAGGCATATCGTTGTAGAGCTTGAATTTTATTTTTTTTGCATTAGCAAAAAGACCTTTGGTGTACAAATAATTGTTTCTAAAGTTGGCTTCAGGAAAAATGTAATCATCATTTATGGTTATTTTTTCTGCCTCATCTACAGGCAATTGATAGGTAATTGCTGTTTTTTGTGAATGAGTATCGAACCAAAATGATTTTTTTTCGCCTGATTCTTCCTGAGATTCTAATATAAAAGGAATATTTTGGGTTGTATTTTTTGCCACTTTTATTTGGAATGCTCCGTTTTTTTTGATGACGGATTTCAACTTAAAATCGGTTCTGTTTTTATGTTGAATATAATTTTTCAAAAAATCAGCAGAAGAGTTGGAATTAATCACCAACTCATCTATAAAATCATCTCCCTCGGCAATTTTTCCTCGATTCTTTTGGATAAAATTTTGAACAAAATTATCGAATTGCAGATTTCCTATTTTTTCTGAAACAAAATTGAGAAGCGTGCCCGTCTGAAATTTGCTAATTGCCATTTCGTTGAAATTACTGAGACCAGAGAAAGGCTCCGTAATTTTCTGATCCAGATTCTGCGTCATAATATATTGGTAAGCAAGCCCATACCTGTCGGTAAGTTTCAGTTTTGAGGCATTGGTCCATTTCAGTGGCTTTATACCCAATAGCGACATCTG
>JAGOJI010000042.1 GCA_017995195.1 Cloacibacterium sp. | reverse complement strand
ACTCAATATAGTATTCTGATATTATTTTTCTATTTTCAGCTTGATTATTTTTATATATATTAAAAAAAACTCCTATTATTCCAACAGCAACAATAATTATAAGGTTTAAATTTCTTTTACTCGTTTTATTCCGCAAATATAAATTCAAACAAATAAATAAAATAATAAATGATAGAATCAGAATTAGAAAAATATCATAAACGCTTTCTTTATAGTTTCCATAATGTTTTGTTAATTTAAATAAGAATAGAAAACAACAAATCAATATAAGGTATTTAAAATATTCAATTATTTTTCTCATAGACATTCTTTTTTTAGCATTACAGCTAACGGAAAAGGGCCTTGCGAGGTGCAGGCTACTGCAACCGAAAGTGGAGAGGAGAACATAGAACTAGCAAAAACTTTTTATCTCATTTCTGTTTATATTTTTATTTGTTTCGATGAACCTTCGGTTTCCATTTTTTAGAATTACGAAAAAACTAAAAAATGGAAAAGTTTTTTGCGGGTATTTTCTACAAATATTTCTAAGAGTTCCTTCAACCCCGCATCTTGCAAAGCCCATGTTAACGGTTCGGCATTTTTTCTCGTTGCTCATTCAGCCTTTCTGTTAATAATTTATTTAAGTCGTCAAATTTATATTTTAAGGTTGTAGAAGTTATTGAAATCGGTGTTCCATACATCTTCATATTTCCTTGCAATATTTTTCGTTTCATTCCGCTAGTTTGTTCTAAAATTTTATTTGGGTCATTTATGAAAATTAATAGAAATTTTGTCGACATAATTTGTTCCACTTTAATTTCTGTTATTTCATTCCATTTTATTAGTCCAACACTAGAAGCATTTGTATTGTCAGTAATGCCGTTTTCGTCAACTGTCAGCCCAAATTTTTTGTCGAATAATTTTTTAATTCCATAAATACCTAAAGTACTAAATAATGAAACACCTATAATACCAACAATTTTTACAATTTCGGGATTTTGCAAAAATGGTGAAACAAATTTGTCTGGATTAATAATAAAAAGTGTCCCAAAAAGCACAAAAGAAAAAGCTCCCAAAATTGTTAATGTCAATTTTGTCTTGCTTAGTGGAATTTCAACTTTATTCATTTATGTGTTAGGTTTTTGTATGCTGTTAGTTTCATTTGCGTCGTTTTTATGCTTACCGCTAACGGAACGGGGCTTTGCGAGGTGCGGGCTACTGCAACTGAAAGTGGAGATGAGAACCAATCTCTAGCAAAAACTTTTTCCATTTTTTAAAATTACGAAAAAACTAAAAAATGGAAAAGTCTTTTGCGGGTATTTTCTAGAATATTTCTAAGATTTCCTTCAACCCCGCATCTTGCAAAGCCCATGTTATCTGCTGTGTTTTTATTTTCAAATTAAATCTATTTTTGGTGGTGGTTCATGTAGTCTTAATTCCCAATCTTCATATGGTGGCTCAACAATAAAATTGGAATCACAATATGCTCTCAAATAATCTGTTGCTCTTTTTTCGGCATATTTTGCATTTAAAACTTGTCCATATTCATCAAGTTCAATAACGTTTGCATAGATTGCAAAAACTTGCTCAATTGCACTTGGCTCTTCTCCATACAAAGATAGATAATCTATACCTTTCAGTGTATATTGCGTTCCACTCGCCATAAAATATGCGAATGTTCTTAATGCTCCGCTAAATGATTTGCTTAAATTTTTTATTTCCATGTTTTGTTTTGTGAGTTTTTATTTTTCTACAAAATCTTTATGATTTAATATCTTTTTGAAATGCAACAAATTCTGCATAAACAATAATGTTGCAATCTCCATTTTCAACGTTTAAAGAAATCTCTTTTGTTAAATAAACTTTATCTCTAAAATCAAAAATATCATCAACATTAAATCCATTTCTAGAAATAAATTCTTTCATTATTTCTTCTGAATAATTATTATTTTCAATTTCAAGGCAAGTTTTATGGTCAAGAATTTTTATGTTATTAATCTTCATTGTTTAGGTGCATTTTTTGGTAACATAGCAGATAACTATTATATAGACGACTTTATATTTTTCACTACCAAAACTGCATCTTCCTCCAGAAATTTGTAGCCTTGGTCGTATACAAAACGGTATTCTGCTCCGTTTTTATAAACCACGAGCTGTGTAAAATAATCGAAGTCGAAACCCTTGCTCTCCAATTTGGATTTGGTAGTTTTTGTCTTATTTTCTTCCCTATAGTTGAGTTCCGAAAGAATACGGTAATTTTTGCGAAGTTTGTTGTTGATGTTTCGCATCAGGTTGGTAGAATCCTTGTTTTGCTTGTTATTATAAGCATTTCTACACCCATCTGAACAAAATTTTTTGTCGGAGCGACCTATAAACTGATCTTCACACTCGAGGCAGGTTTGCATTATAGAAATAGTTAGTACCCAAAATTAAAAAAAAATACCAATTACTAAGATTAAAAATATAGTATTATATCTAATAGATAAGGATAATATTTTTCTCCATTACACTCACTATCCGTTTACAAACGATTACAATTGAAATTAATTATTTTTCTACCGAATATTTTTTTGTCTTTACAGCAACTTTGTCCCGAAGATTTAATACAAAATCTCATCAATTGTTTAACTTTTTAAAATTTATGATTATGTCTATCAGAAACAAAGTAACACTTATTGGCCACACCGGAAAAGAAGTAGAAGTTATTTCCTCGGAGAAAGGATTAATTGCAAAAGTAAGTTTAGCAACCAACGATTACTACACCAACGCCCAAGGCGAAAAAGTAGAAGAAACCCAATGGCACAATCTGGTCATCTATGGCAAAACCGCCGAGATTTTCCAAAAATACGTAACCAAAGGCAAAGAAATTGCCATCGAAGGAAAACTGACTCACCGTAATTACGATGATAAAAACGGACAAAAACGCTATATCACAGAAATTAGAGTAGATGAAGTGGTGCTTTTGAACAAAAATTAATCTTGTAGTAAAAACTGTGAGACTTACTTTTCGGAAAGGAAGTTTTACTAAACCTGTATTTGATGTAAAATTGCTACTGAAAGCCAATATTTCAAAGAAGAAACCAAACATTCCGCTGACTCAATTACAAAAAACAGGAAGCGGAATTTTTTTTGTGGGGAATTTTAAAATTTTTCAACTCCATATCCAAAAACGATGTGGTTTTTTGTACTTTTTTAATACATAACACTATCTCACTTTTTTGATGCACTAAATTACTAATTTTGTAAATCTATAATACATTCTTCTCTTATTTTCCATATTTCTTCAATTCCATACTCCGAATTTTCAGTAACCCAATTTTGAAGAAATTCTTTGTGTATTGAAACTTTCTCTGAATTTATTTGGTTAAATTCTATTTCTATTTCTTGAAGTAATTTTGATTTTATATCTTCATATTTGGCATTTGGAAGCGTAAAATCAAAATATTCATTATTGATTTTCAAATAATTATGTGCTTCGGGAATATAGTCTAACTTATACCGAATTAAAGTATTTTCTATTTTAGAATTATATTCAGCATCCATTTTGAAGATTCCTAAAATTAGTTTCACTTCATGCCTATTATTTTCTATTGCTAATTTTCTTAAAACTGCATGCTTTGTGCTGCATGTTCCTGTTTTTTCATCAAATACACAAAGTAAATTATTTTTATTTTTGTTTCTTTTATAGGGAAGCGAAGAAATAAATCCACAAGCAGTATTAAAATCCACAATATTATTTTTCAAAAATTCCCGTGAAACTTCCTCTTGACTTTTTATCTCAAAATTCATTGTTGAATGAGTTTTTTAGGTTCGGTTACAGATAACGAAATAGAGCTTGAAGGATACGGATTTCTAAAATAAGAATTTCCAAGAACCAACCGTTTATCTCACAATTTATTTTCGTAAGATTTTCTCTGTTCCTATTGCTCTGCTCATGTTACGCAAGAACTTTAGCTTTAAAATCCCTCAAGGTATTTTTGTAGAGCTCCTCGTATTGAGGAATGATATTTTTCAAATCAAAAGTTTGAGCAACATTGCGGGCATTGTTCTTCATTTCTTTGAGCAGGTTCTCATCGCTCAAAAGTTGTACCGCATATTGAGACATGGTTTTCACATCTCCCACATCTGCCAAATATCCCGTTTTTCCATGAATATTTACCTCCGGTATACCACCTGTATTACTACTGATAACAGGCGTTCCCGCAGCCATAGCTTCCAGAGCGGCTAATCCGAAACTCTCCTGCTCCGAAGGCAATAAAAACACATCGGCATATTTCAGGATTTGATACAGTTCGTTTACTTTGCCCATTAGCTTTATTTTGTCGATATATTCAGGATTGTTGCTTAGAAATGTATTGATGGTCTCCATCTCAGGACCTTCACCTATAATGATGAGTTTGCTTGGAATTTGCTCGTTAACATTTCTAAAAATCTCCAACACATCTTCAATTCTTTTCACTTTTCTAAGGTTGGATACATGAATGAGTATCTTTTCATTGTCTTCGGCAAAATGCTCTCTACAACAGCCACAAGGTTGGTTGAACTCCGAATTATCAATAAAATTAGGAATTACCTGAATTTGTTTTTTTATTACAAAAAACTGCAAGGTATCTTTTCTCAGACTTTCGGAAACCGAAGTAATGGCATCTGACTGGTTGATGGAAAATTCTACCGCATGTTTGTAGCTCGGGTGCTGCCCTACCAAAGTAATATCGGTACCATGTAGCGTAGTAACCAAAGGAATATCGTTACCATCTACTTTTAGCATTTGCTTAGCCGTGAAAGCAGCATATGCGTAAGGTATAGCATAGTGAGCATGCAAAATATCCAACTTATACAGATTGACCACCTGATAAATCATAGAAGACAGTGCAATGTCATACGGCTGATGCCTAAATAAAGGATATGGCTGTACATTCACTTTATGAAAGAATAGATTCGGGTGGGTAATATCCAACCTTGCCGGCAGTTCCGAACTGATGAAATGAACTTCGTATCCTTTTTGAGCGAGACTCATACCCAGCTCTGTTGCTACAATGCCGCTCCCTCCGTACGTGGGATAGCATAAAACACCTATTTTTATCATTCGATGATTATTGTTTTTGAATGAGATTTTGTTTCATTTTGGAGAGCCGGTTTTTGGAGTAAATCAATTCCCATACCCGCTTTCAAATTTTCGTTGACAATAACAGGAAGTCTCCCTTGTATATCATAACTGCCCAAATAAGATTTGGCAGTAGATTTCATAGAATGTTCATTGTTCTCATACGAAACCAAAACCGTTGAAACATCTTTAATATCAACATCTCTCAAAGCATAAGGACTGCCAAAAACATTCAGAATAACCTGATTTCTTTTTGAAAGTTGAAAAATTCTATTTTTGGTTTCGGAGGAAATTTTATAAGATTTGTACGCCGTGGAATTATCTTTATGAAGACCTACGATGACCACTTCTCCTTGGGGAATTGTAGCAATATCGTTGGGGTGTACTACCATTAGCGTTGTTCCCAGCGAAAGTTGGTCTACAAAAGCCTGATAAGGAGCCTCTTCCATAGGGACATAGTAATAAGTTTTTTTACAATCCAAAGGAAGCAGCCTTTTATCATCTTTCAATAAAGTGAGGGCATGGGCATATAGCTTTTCGGAAAGTTCACGGTGCGTCTCATTATTAAGCTCGTTTTTAATATGATCCGGCTTCAAAGGTTTAAAATTTTGTAACCCCAGAAGGTATTTGGATTTCAAAATTTTCTTAACGCTTTCTTCCAATCTTTTCTCTGATATTTCGCCTTTGGAGATTGCATCTTTTATCATTTTTTTTCCACTGGGGACATCTTGAGAGAAAAGTAGAATAT
Source organism: Cloacibacterium sp. (assembly GCA_017995195.1). GTDB lineage: Bacteria > Bacteroidota > Bacteroidia > Flavobacteriales > Weeksellaceae > JAGOJI01. The sequence continues at coordinate 12,550 of JAGOJI010000042.1, read as the reverse complement.
CATTACCCGCTTTGAAGGCTTTCAAATCCAATTCTCCGGGTTTATATTTTTTCGCTACGGCATTCATATTGAGTGCATCGGTAATTATTAAACCATTGTAGTTGTATTTTTCCTTTAAAAGTTTTGTAATAATATCGTAAGATACCGATCCCGGCACACCTTTCTGTTTTTCTAAAGCCGGGACATAGAGGTGGGCAATCATTACTCCGCCTATTTTCTTGTCCATTAAAGCTTTAAACGGGGCAAGTTCTATGGTATTGAGTCGGTTTATATCATGGGCAACTACAGGCAAATCAAGGTGAGAATCGGTATCGGTATCGCCATGTCCGGGAAAATGTTTAATGGAAGCCAGCACTCCATTTTCCTGCAAACCATAGGAGTAAGATAAGCCTTTGGAAATAACATTTTGCACCTCCGAACCAAAAGAACGATTGCCTATAATTGGGTTGGAAGGGTTGGTATTGACATCTACTACAGGAGCAAAATTCCAATAAATACCCATTTTTTTGCAATCTTCGGCTATTTTTGCTGCCATTTCATAAATCAATCGATTGTCCTGAATCGCCCCCAAAGTCATTGCCCAAGGAAATTTGTGTGCATCTTTCAACCTTTGGAATAATCCCCACTCGGCATCCATACCGAAAAGCATAGGAACTTTAGATTTTTGTTGAAATTCATTAACCAGATTAATTTCTCTTACCGCATCATCTTGCATTAAAATAATACCTCCTATTTTCTCATTTTCCACCAAGTTTCTTACCATAGAAATATGAGCCTCATCTTTATTGGTATATAAAGAAACAATGTAGAGCTGACCTATTTTTTCGTCTAAATTGAGCTGAGCGTAAAGACTATCAGCATATTTTTGTGATTTTTTCTCTATATTCTTCGGAGCATTTTTTGGAAAATACTGAGCATTCAGCGAACTTGAAATAAGAATACAGGATATGATGATGAACAAATTTCTCATATTTCTATTTTAATTTTACGGCAGTATCTGCTTTTCCTTTATGTTTTCTCAACATCCAAATTCCAATGCCACTCAACAGCAAGAACAGCCCGAAAGCCGACATCGAAATTATTTTGCCTTTTTGAATCACTTCAGGTTCAAAAATCATGCGTATGCTGTGGTTTCCCGCCGGAACATGAACGGCTCTTAGCAGGTAATTGGCTTTAATATACGGTACTTCTTTTTCATCTACCAAAACCTTCCAACCTCTTGGATAATAAATTTCTGAAAACACCGCCAATTGTGGCGTTTTTGAACTCGATTTAAATTCCAATTCGTTGGCTTGGTATTTTTTGAGTTCAATAACTGCTGTAGAATCTTGTTGCAATGCTTTTCCTTCGAAATATTTGCGGTCTTCGTTTGCAACAACGGCTGTTTTTTTGTTATCAATTTGTCCTATGAGTTCTATTTCCTCATTAGGAGAATTAGCCCACTTTACCTCCGATACCAACCAAGCATTGCCATTGGCATCGGTATTTATCTGTGCCTGAGGTTTTTCGAGATCACCGCCAATCCAATACTTTGCATTGAGCATATTGAGGATTTTGGGTGTTTTTATACTATCGGTTTGGGCGAAGTAATGATTGATTAAATCATCGTACCTTCTCAGTTTTACTGCATGATAGCCACCTACAGATGCTTTGAAATAAGAAGTATTGGTCTCATTAAACGTGCCGGCAACCGAATTGAAAATACGATAATGGGTTTTATCTTTTTCGGCGATGGTTTCCAAAACTTTGTTCATATAGGCTTCGGAGAGTAAGCGTAAGGCTTCGGAATTGTTTCCTGCTTTTTCTACCAGTAACTCAGAACTTTCGGTAATGAACGGATTTTGAGCAAAGGTTTTGTCTACAAAATTATCATCGTTGAGATAACGCTTGTTCACACTCCACAAATCAAACAAACTTACTAAACCTATGATAACCAAAGCTATATTTTGACTTATTTTTTTCTTTAAACTTAAAAAAAGTACCACCAATACAATTCCCACATATACCATGGCTTTTACCGCATCGGTTTTAAACATTGAAAATCTTTCGCCTACCAAATAATCCAAAAGATAAGGAGGCAGGTATGTTTTTTCGGTTTCGTTGTAAAATCCGAGTAGGCTTTTTCCAAAAACAATCATCAACAGAGTAATTCCCAATACGGTGGATCCTACATAAAGCAAAATTTTCTTTTTGTAATCTTCGGTTAATTTTTCATCATCGAAAAATCGGTATAATCCTAATATGGCTATTAATGGAAACAACAACTCTACCACTACCAAAATGGAAGATGGTGCACGAAATTTGTTGTACAACGGAACAAAATCAATAAATAGATCTGAAAGCAACAAGAAATTGCTTCCCCAAGAGAGCATAATAGTAAGGATAGATGCTCCTAAAATCCAATATCTATACTTCTTCCAGCCAAAGAAAAAGCCCAAAATGGCTAAAAAACAAACAACAGCTCCTTGGTATGCCGGTCCCGATGTTCCGGGTTGATCTCCCCAATACGTAGGACTCGAAAGTCCTCTCACGATATTATCGACCTCGTTCTGAGAAGTGGCATTTTCTTGTACCAATTCCTGAATAGTTGCCATCATTTTTTCGCCTTCTTTTTCTTGGCTTCCGCCTCCCATAAGTCTTGGAATAAACAAATTGAGGGTTTCTAACTTGCCGTAACTCCACATCAACATTTCTTCTTTCTTCATGCCGTCTTTTTTCGACGGTGAGGTTGCATTTTCATCTTTTAGAATATGTTTTCCTCGTACAGTTTCCTTCACATACTCCATATTTGCCATGAGTCGCTGGGCATTCATACCTATTCCTAAGGTAAATGCTAATGCTAAAATTCCCGAAGAAATACCAAAGTGTTTCCATTGGGTTTTTCCTTGAATAGTTCTTACCAATTCGGATAAAAATAAAAATCCGAGGGCTATAAAGAGGTAATAGGTCATCTGCGGATGGTTGGCGGAAATCTGCAAGCCCATAAATAAGGTAGTGACCACAAAGCCCAAGATGTATTTTTTACGAATATAAACAAGTAAAATCCCTGCCAAAAGCGGTGCAAAGTAGGCTATGGTATGTACTTTACCATTGTGCCCTGCTGCTATAATGATATAAAAATAAGTAGATAATCCAAAGAATGAGGCTCCCAACAAAGCATATTTCCAATTTTTGGTGGCTACCATCCCAAGTAAGAAAAAACCGGCAAACAAAAGAAAAAGATAATTGGCTGGTTTGGGTAAAAAGTTAAGCGTATCATCTACTTTCTTGATGAGGTCTCCGCGAAACTGAGCTCCTGTTTGGTAGGTAGGCATTCCTCCGAACATGGCATCGCTCCAATAGGTTTCTTTATCATTATTCGCTCTGAAATCGAGCAATTCCTTGGCTCCACCTCTGTACTGTACAATGTCGTGTTGTAACATTTGCTTCCCCGAAATAGCGGGATGAGCGTATACTAAAGCTAAAACAATAAAAGCTAATAGACTAATAGCTATGAATAATACATTCTTGTTTTTCAGCATTTTCCTTTGGTTTAATTCAAAAAAATTATTTCTTGGTTTGGGTATTTTTTGTATCGCTTATTTCTTCGTATTCTACGGTTTCGGCATCCCAATCTATTTTTTCTTTCATTTTTTTCTTTGGATTTTCCCTTCTCGGTTCTTGCTGTTGCTGATTTTGAGGAAAATTAAATGTCTTGAACACCTTTATAAAAAACAATCTCTTCAACATATTCCAAACAAAGAACATGATGATGGTGGCGAGAATAATTTCTAAAATATATTTCATTTGTCGATATTGTTTTAAACCTTATCCTTTATCCAAACCTTCCGGGTTCAGTTTCAGTTTTTAATTTATATCAAAAACAATCATTATTTTTTAGGATTAATAACCAACGAAGAGTTGGAAACTTTGGTAATGGTTTGCGTTTTTTTGCCGTCGGATAAACTTTCCTTTTGGGTAGTTTTCACATTCAGATTAGAGTTTTGCATCCAACCGGTATTAGTATCTAAAGATATAGTTCCGTTTTGGCTTCCTTCCATACTGGCAGTATGTGTCATGCCTTGCTGAGTCTGCTTGTTGGATTTCAACGGAATTCCTCCTTTTATTGATATTTCGGCAATTCCATTTTCTACTTTCATCAATTGATAAGTGGTCGTAAGTTTTACGGCTCCATCGGGAGATACATTCTCTGTTTGTGTCCAAGTATCTCCTATTTTCACTCCTTTTTCAGGAATTACATTAAGATTTTTTGCTAATTGTTCTTTGAGCATAGCTTCGTTGAAACCCGCCTTAAAACTATCCATAAATCCTTTTCTCTGTTTAGCATCTTTAATAGCTGAGGTAAGTACTGTATTTACCTTGGTATAAACGGGTTCAAATCCTGTTACGGAGAGTACTTTTCCCGTTTGATCCATCTTCATTGCAAGTTTGTTGCCTACTAAGGCTTTGTTGATATTCCACATCATTTTCAGCTGCTCTTCCTTAGGTTGTGCTGCTTTGGTATCTACTGTTATGCTTTTTCCTTGTGCATTGGAAACATTCTTTTTCCCCAATAAATTGATGCTGATATCATAGATTCCTTTATCAAAATTATCGACCGTAAAGGACATTTCATCCGTCATTTCTTGTGTTCCACTAACAGATTTTCCTGAAGGATCTGTAAGTGTTTGTACATCTTTTTGATAAGTAACCAGCGGATAGGTTTTTCCTTTCTCTAACTTAAATTGAAGGGTATAAACGCCCAAACTATCCTTTATGGCAGGAATTACAGCGGGTTTTTCTTCTTCCTTGGCTACTTCTACCTCTACGGTTTCTGTTTTTCCTGTTTCTGGGTTTACTCGGGTTACGGTTTTGGTTTCTTTTTTACAAGCTACCACGCTTAGAGCTATCAGTCCAATAGCGAAAATATTTTTTATCATTTTTTTATATATTCTTTGTTATTTGTTAGTTATATGATGCATAATGTATTGTATGATGTTATGCTGATTTTATTGTCCTGCTTTCAGTTTTTGTCTTACCGCTTCATACAATACGGCACCACAGGCTACGGAAACATTAAGCGACTGTGTTTTGCCTTCAATAGGAAGTTTTATTTTTTCATCTGCATGATGAAGGACTTCTTTGGATATTCCTGTTTCTTCATTTCCCATAACCACGGCACAAGGTGCGGTAAAATCTACATCGTAAACAAGTTTTTGAGCTTTCTCAGTAGATGCAAATACCTGAACACCAGACTGTTGTAAAAAATCTACTGTGTGAGCCAAATTCCTCTCCTTGCAAATTTTTAGATTATAAATAGCTCCTGCCGAAGTCTTGATGGCATCTGAATTGATAGGTGCTGCTCCCTTTTCGGGCAAGATAATGGCATCTACTCCTACACATTCTGCTGTTCTACAAATGGCTCCAAAATTTCTTACATCGGTAAGTCTATCTAAAATCAATAAAAAAGGAGTTTTACCTTGTTCAAAGAGAGCGGGTAATACGTCCTCAATTTTTTCAAACGGAACATCGGAAATAAAAGCGACTACTCCCTGATGGTTTTTCCTTGTAAAACGATTGAGTTTTTCGATAGGAACATAGTTGGGACGGATTTTGTACTTTGCCAAAATCTGTTTTAGTTCAATATAAATTTGCCCTTGCAAAGCATTTTGAACAAATATTTTATCGATGGTTTTTCCTGCCTCAATCGCTTCAATTACAGGGCGTAATCCGAAAATAAAATCATCTTTGGAGTTACGGACTTCATATTCTGAACTTTTTGCATCGGCTTCGTTGGAAATTCTATTTTTTTTCTGATGAAAATCTTTCAATTTTATTATCTTTTTATTTTTATCTGTCGTTAAAATTTTTCTCCCATTAGTGCTCTTCGCTGTGCCAAAACATAGCCATAATGGAGACCCTCGTGTATATTGTTGAAAATAATAGCATCTTGAATACTCTTCAAATCAATTCCCAAACTTGTGGTATAGGGAGTATATTCTGTGAAAAAATTAGCATCGTAATCTTTAATCATAATTTTAGATGTCTCTGTTAAAAGATACCCCAAATCTTCTACTTCAGATGGTTTCACATCGAGATTTGCCAATGTTCCCTTTTTGTATTGTTCAATCCAGTATTTATCTATTCTAAAGGAATTTCCGCTCAGGTAATAGCAAAGTAGTTGGTGTGTGGCTACGCAGTGAGCAATATTCCAATAAATGTTATTGTTAAAACCATCCGGAATGGCTAACAAGTCTTCATGCGAAGTACTTTTGAGAATCTCCAAAAGATTTCTTCGTATTTGCTTATGACACTGGAAATGATGATTCATATTTTTCTTGTGTTTTAACTTCCAAAGTTAAGTCAATTAAGCGAAAGCGACAAATCATAAAATAATGACCGTATGTTTAATTTCATTAAAAACATGACAAATATCAGTTATCAACTATTTGATTTTTAGCATAATTCATGTAACTTTAAAACACCTTAAAACTCTAAATCATGACCAATATTATCCTACCCATCGATTTCTCCGAAACTACGGACATTCTTACCAATGCTGCGGTAAAATTTGCCAAAGAATCTTCCGGTAAAATTTTCCTTATCCATGTAGCTCCCAGCGATTTGGGATTTGCTATTGGAGATATGGGATTTCAGTATTTTCCGGAAATAGAGAAAATAGAAATTCGCGAAGAACTTAAACAACTCGACGAGATTGAAAAAAACATCAGTGCTCAAGGAGTACCTTGTGAACATATACTAAGACAAGGAAATGCCGCAGATATTATTCTTGATTACGCTCAAGAAAAAAATGCCAACTACATTGTTATGGGCTCCCACGGAAGAAGTGGCATATACGATGTATTTGTAGGAAGTTTAACCAAAGAGCTGACAAAGAAATCACCTATCCCTGTTTTGGTAATACCTTGTCACAAACAGTAATTTTTTTTAATAACTAAAAAAAACAAAAGAGGCTGTATATAAAACAGCCTCTTTTGTTTTTGTATTTTAATGTGTTAAGGCATCACAAAACCTCTGCTGGTAACTCTGCCATATTCATCGAGATATTTTACAGATACGGTTCCTTTGTAATTTTTAAGGATATTTTCTATATCTTTTTGAGAATTAACAGGTTTCCCATTGATTTCCATGATGATATAATTGTCTACAACGCCTATTTTAGATAATTCGCTTCCATCTACAATGTTTTTGGCGATTACTCCGCTATTTAAGCCATAATCTACCTTAGCTCTTTCACTTAGAGATTCAAACTCTCCTCCTATTTTTTCGGTTACCGAAAGATCTGCCTTACTGCGTAGTGAAGTGTTTCCTTTTTGATCTTTCAGCGTTACGGTTTCAGTAGTTTCTCTACCGTTTCTCAGGTACGTAATAACTACTTTGTCTCCCGGTCTTTTGCTTCCTATTGCCAAAGATAGATCTGAAAAACTATTGATTGTACTATTGTCTATTTTTTTGATAACATCTCCCGTTTTGAGTCCCGCATCTTCTGCTCCACTATTTTTGGAAATTTCTGTAATATAGATTCCACTTCCTGTTTTTATATTCGCTTTATTTCTTTGGTTATAGGCTTTTACCTGCATATCATCAGATAAATCCAAGGAACCTACTCCTAAAAAGCCTCTCTGTACCAGCCCAAATTTCTTGATATCTTCTACGACCTTTCTTGCTAAATTGGAAGGAACAGCAAATCCATAACCTTCATAATATCCCGAAGATGAGGATATTGCAGAGTTAATCCCTACCAAATCGCCATTAAGGTTCACTAAGGCTCCTCCACTATTTCCTCTGTTGATAGCAGCATCGGTCTGGATAAAACTTTCAATAGGTGTTTGGCTTTGTTGTCTCAGTAAATCGATACTTCTTCCCTTTGCAGAAACAATCCCTGCCGTTACCGTAGAATTGAGCCCCAAAGGATTTCCTACCGCCAGTACCCATTGTCCTACTTCTACCAAGTCCGAATTAGCAAAATTAAGGTAAGGTAAACCATTTTCCTCAATTTTCAATAAGGCAATATCTGTACTAGGATCCGTACCTATAAGTTTTGCCACATAGGTTTTTTTGTTGCTTAGCACCACCTCCAGTTTGTTGGCACCCGCTACCACGTGGTTGTTGGAAATAATATATCCTTCCGGAGAAATAATAACTCCAGAACCTAAGCCAGAAGGCATATCTTTAGGCGGTTGTTGTCTTAATCTTTGATTGGGTTGCCCGAAAAAGAACTCAAAAATATCCTGATCCATTGCTCTTCCGGCAGATGCACTTTGGTAATTTTTGATTGTTACTACTGCAGGTACCGTTGTTTTAGAGGCTTTTACAAAATCATCTCCCAGTGCTGCGGCATTTATTCCTGCAAATTGCCCGTCTTTTCTTGAAGTACTGAAATAAGAAAAATCGGTATTATTTTGGGTTTTATCGAAATAATTAATTGCTCCAAAAGTAGTAGCTCCCGAAATAACTCCTACCAAAGCAAAAGGCATCAATTTTTTTAATTGGTTCTTCATTTTAAAATCATTTTTCATTATGATAACAAATTTAGTGCAAAATTCTATTGTTTTAGATGTATTTAGTCTATTTTAACGAAGTTTAACAAGTTTTAATGATTTTTAAAGCTCACAGATTCATTATGTCAAATTGACACGACATTTTTGTGATTTTTTGTCATATACGGAAAGTTTATAAGTAAAACCCAAAAGGCTTTCTGTAGATTCCTCATAAAAAATGTACTTTTGGCTTTTACTTTCAAAAAAGGCATTTATATGAAAAAATTGCTATTTTTCATTTTTTTACAAAGTTTTATTTTGGTGCTTTCTCAATCAGAAATCAAAATTATAGACGGGGACAACAAAAATCCCGTAGCCTATGCTTCTGTTTATTGTAAAAATCAACTTATCGGGAAAACCAATGCCGAAGGCATACTTTTCTTTAAAACTCAATGTAAAAAAATTGAAATAAAAGCTGATAATTTTTATGATGAAGAGGCAGATGTAAAAACTAAGATATTTGTTTCACTAACTAAATTAGACGAAAAATCCAGACAAATTCAAACAGTTACTCTAAAAGACCAGAGCGACCCCAGAGCTATTGATATTCTCAATAAAGTAGAAAAACAATTTAAATACAATAGTCCCTCTTCTTTGGACTCGTATATGTTTACTTCTTACCACAAATACAGTGTAGATTTGGATAAAGACAGCATTAAAGCCTATTCCTATTATCTGAATAAAAGAATAGATTCTTTAAAAAACCTGCCTCAAAAAAATCTTATCCTTAAAGAGAAAAAAATAAAAGATTCCATTGAAAATCAGCAGATTGATTTAATGATGAAAGAAAGCCAACTCATGCTTTGGGAAACAGCCAAAGAACATTTGTACTCCCAAAAATACGGCGAAAAAATAAATGTGTTGGACAACCGTATTTCCGGTTTCAAAGACCCTATTTATGAATTAATGAGCTTTCGCAGCAATCTCAATAAAATCCCAAAGGAAATCAATTTTGAAAACAGAGATCTTTATCGGTTTTTTTTAACAGATACTATTGATATCGACGGACGAAAAACTTTAGTTATAAAATTCCGTGAATTGGACAAGAAAAGCACCAATAACAGAAGAAAATTTACAGGCTTCATCTATATCGATCAAGCCACATACGGAATTGCAAAAATTGAAAGTAACAGCAAAAAACTGAATGAAGGCAACATTACTTCTACTTGGAAATACATGTATGGAAAATGGTTTTTAGCATCTGAAAATCTGAAAATACGTATTGGAAACACTTCATTTAAAGAACAAAATCCCAACACTTCGGAAAAAGAGAAACCAATCGTTAAAAAGAAATTCGGGCAGTATTTTTATATGAACAGTTTGTATTCCGGGCATCAGTCTCCCATACCAACATCTTCGGAAGATTTTAAAGGATATACACTTTCCGTAAAAAATACCGATGGGAGTTTGTTGGAAAAGTACCGCCCCAATCCACTCAGCGAGAGAGAACAAAACACATATGTAAAAATAGACAGTTTAGGAAATAGTAAAAACTTCGACAGAAAAGTAAATTTTATCACCAGTTTAATAAAGGGAAAATTAAGATTCGGAAAAATAGATTACGACCCTCTGAAATCTTTCCATTGGAATGCCCACGAAGGAATAAGGCTGGGCATAAATGCCAAATTAAACGAAAAATTTCATTCTTACATTTCTCCCGATGCCTATATAGGCTATGGTTTTTCGGATAAAAAATGGAAATATGGGATAGGGATAGATGTGTGAACCTCTTTGGAAAAAAGTAGTTTCTTTCGTTTGGAATATGCCGATGATGTCAATGCGGCAGGAAGATTCAACATGAATCTTTGGAATCCCAAAATAGCTCTACTCAATTCAGGAATTGATTTCACGAACAACAAATTCTATTCCTACCAAGGCTTTAAACTATCTTATGAAAATGATTTAACCAATGCTTTAACCGCAAAAATCACCCTAAAAAGGCATTTACAAAAAGCTTTGTTTGAATATCAATTTTTAGATTATCCTAATTCTGTAAAGGATTTTAGTACCATGCTTACCCTTAAATATTCGCCGCTTTCCAAAAACATGATGACTCCGAGCGGGAAAATTACCTACGAACAGAAGTATCCTGAATTTTATTTTAATTACGAAAAAGGTTGGAGTGCATTAGGTGGAGATTTCAACTACCAGCGTATGGATTTCTTGTTCGCACACTATTTTAAAACAAAAGTCGGAAAGACCAACAGTGTGCTCTACAGCGGGCTTTATACTGGTAAATCTCCTATTTGGAACACCTTTGAAGCAGGAGGATTGTACGGACCTTCGGACTATCCATTACTCGCAAGAATCAATTTTTCTACCTATCTTGGTTTTCCTACTATGAGTTCTACTCGGTTTTATAACGACCGATTTGTAGGTTGGTATCTTGTGCATACCCTTCCTTTTCACTTTAGAACCGTGAGGTTAGGAAAAAATCCGGAAGGGATTAATTTACTACACAAAGGAATTATAGGGGATTTCAAACACCCTGAATATCACAAGAAAATATCCTTCGAAAAACTCAACCATCTCTACCAAGAAGCAGGTGTGGAATGGAATAATTTCTTTGGAACTTCTTTTAATTTGGGCGTATTCTACAGAGTAGGCTATTATCAAACCAATGATTTCTACGACAACATAGGCTTTCAGATTCGATGGAATGTTTTTGAGTTTTAAAGTTGTAAAAGTGTGAGACGTGAAATTGTTAATTGAAAAGGGCGTACAAAAAACTTATATTATAAAATACAAATTTTTAATTTTTAATTAACCGTATGGTCATCATACTATCTACCAGCATTACATATGTAATACGTTCAATACCCAGCAACTTTACGCCCAACCTCTCACGCCATTCCTCCTAAAATTCTCTATCAAAAAATATTCAGAAGCCGGCAATATTGGTTATTTTTGTAAAAAATTAAGTTTTGATTACCAGCGAACAAATAAAAGATACCCAAAAACGAATAGAAGATTTGTACAAATACCTACAAATCGAGCGAAAAGAAATCGAAATCTCCAATGATGACGAAAAAACCGCCGCACCCGAATTTTGGAATAATCCTAAAGAGGCAGAAGTTTTCCTAAAACAACTGAGAAGTAAGAAAAAATGGGTGGAGCAATACCGCGAAATTCATCGCGAATTTGAAGACCTTCTGGTTCTGATAGACTTTGCCAAAGAAGACCCCGAAAGCGAGCGAGAATTAGACCAATCTTTCCCACAGCTCATCGAAAAAATAGAAGATTTGGAGTTCAAAAATATGTTGTCCAATGAGGGAGATGAGCTCTCTGCCGTTTTGCAAATTACTGCCGGTGCCGGAGGCACCGAAAGTTGCGACTGGGCAAGTATGCTCATGCGTATGTATGTAATGTGGGCAGAAAAACAAGGCTACAAAATAAGCGAAATCAACTTTCAGGAAGGAGACGTAGCAGGAGTAAAAACAGTAACTCTTGAGATAGACGGAGAGTTTGCATTTGGCTATCTAAAAGGCGAAAATGGTGTACACCGATTGGTAAGGATTTCCCCGTTCGACAGCAATGCCAAACGCCATACAAGTTTTGTTTCTGTCTATGTTTATCCTTTGGTAGACGACACTATTGAAATCAATATCAACCCTGCCGACATCAGTTTCGAAACCATGCGTTCCAGTGGTGCAGGTGGACAAAACGTAAACAAAGTGGAAACAGCCGTAAGACTTCGCCACGCTCCTACAGGTATTATCATAGAAAATTCCGAAAGCCGCTCACAGTTGCAAAATAAGGAAAAAGCCATGCAACTCCTCAAATCCCGCTTATATGAAATGGAATTGGAAGAAAAAATGAAAGCCCGTAACGAAATTGAAGCCAATAAAATGAAAATAGAATGGGGAAGCCAAATTCGAAACTATGTAATGCACCCCTACAAACTGGTAAAAGACGTACGCTCCGGACACGAAACCTCCGATGTAGACAGCGTAATGAATGGTAATATTACTCCATTTCTCAAATCTTTTTTAATGGCAGAAGGACAAGGT
>JAGOJI010000001.1 GCA_017995195.1 Cloacibacterium sp. | reverse complement strand
CTTTTCAGTCAATAACAATCACGGAAATGTAGGCATCACCATTCGCGAACTAAAGGAAAAACCATGATGAATTTTCGCCAAATTTCCAATTTTTTCAGACCCAAAGGTTTCGTTCAGGTTTTCAATTTCCATAAAATTTACCCTTCAAAACCCGAAAAATCCCTAATTTTGTACCACAACTTTTTTCTATGTATAAATTGCTGATAAGACCTTTCCTCTTTAGGTTCGACCCCGAAGAAGTTCATCATTTTGCTTTTTCTGTTTTGAAGTTTATGTATGGCTTGCCTTTTGCCTCTTCTATCGCTAAAATGTTTACCATACAAGATAGCCGATTGGAAAGAGAGGTTTTCGGACTAAAATTTAAAAACCCCGTAGGATTGGCTGCCGGACTTGATAAAGATGCCAAATTATTCAACGAACTTTCTCATTTAGGATTTGGCTTTATTGAAATAGGGACACTAACGCCCCGACCGCAAGAAGGCAACCCGAAAAAAAGACTATTCCGACTAAAAAAAGACCATGCCATCATCAACCGAATGGGGTTTAATAACGGAGGCGTTTTTGAAGCCGCAAAAAGACTTAAGAAAAATAAAGGGGTGCTTGTTGGTGGAAATATTGGTAAAAATAAACTTACACCCAACGAAAATGCTACCGAAGACTACATTATTTGTTTTGATGCTCTTTTCGACTGTGTTGACTATTTTGTGGTAAACGTGAGTTCGCCCAACACACCCAATTTAAGGGCTCTACAAGAGAAAGAACCCTTGATGCAACTCCTAAAAACTCTTCAACAAAGAAACTTGGAAAAACACAAGCCCAAGCCAATTTTACTCAAAATAGCTCCCGATCTTACCAACGAGCAACTCTTGGATATTATTGATATTGTAATGCAAACACAGATTGCGGGAGTTATAGCTACCAATACAACGCTTTCCAGAGAAGGACTGCAATCCGAATTAAAAAATGAAACGGGTGGTCTCTCCGGGAAACCTTTAACCAAGAGGTCTACAGAGGTTATTCGATTTTTATCGGAAAAAAGCAACAAAGCATTTCCCATTATTGGCGTAGGTGGAATTCATTCTGCAAAAGATGCTCTCGAAAAGTTGGACGCAGGAGCCTCTTTGGTACAGCTGTATACCGGATTTATTTACGAAGGTCCTGCATTAATTAAGGAAATCAACCAAAAATTATTGAGCCGTAACCATCAATAATTACTCATTTCTTTTTTGCTTTCACTTTTTTTACCTCTTCTATAATGTGTGGATATTTCAGCAGCATATCTTTTGCTATTGTATGTAAAATCTTTTTCGTTTAAAACCAACAACCAACTTCTTAAGATAAACTATTTATATTTTTTTAACCTTGAATGCCTCCATTTTAATTATTGGTTATTACTTTGTGTATCAAGATCCCATTTGATATAGAGCATTTATTACTAAAACAGCCATTGCATAGGGTAAATGAAAAGAAAAATAGTTTTTAGAGAGGCATATATCGGTAGATTTATGTATTTTTGGAAATTGAAATAAAGTATATATCCGAATATGAAAAAACTAATTCTAATAAGTTCTTTAGTAATTATTGCTTTAAGTTGTAGTAGAAGTAACGATACACCTGAAGCTGCTTCAGAAACTCCCGTTTTATTAACTAAAGTTATAAGTCAAGATGGAACTACTTCTCACTACAAATACAACGGTACTAAAGTCTCAGAGATATTATATAACTATGGTTATAAAGATGTATTTACCTATAATGAAGATGTTATTACTAAAATCATTTCTTATAACTCAAATGGTGCTATAACAGAAACTATAGATTTTACTTATGAAAACAATGTTTTAAAAACAGTTTCTATAAGCAATGCAGCCAATACTTCAAAATCGGTATACTCTTATAGTTACCCAAACTCTTCTACAGTAGTATGTACAAAAATCAGAAATTATATGTTCAATGGAAGTATGCAAACAGTTAGAGATATAAATACGCTTACTACGAACAATGGGAATGTAATATCAGAAGATGTTGTATATTATTATAATAATGTTTTGTCTGGAAATATTACGGCTAACTATACCTACGACGACAAAAAAAATCCCACTAAGAATATTACCGGTTTTAATAAAATATCAATTTTTATTTTTGATTATATAGGTGAAAATACTGGAACATCAAACAATATGCTCTCTAAATCCCAGTTAAACGTTCTAACAAATGGTTCTAGTTCTAGTTATACTAATACCAATACGATAACTTACAACAGTAATGGTTATCCTACTCAAATTATTGAGAAACAACACAATGGAAGTACATTAAACTCAGCATTCGTCACAAATTACGAATACAATAAATAATAGCAAAAATCCGGAAAAATTTTCCGGATTTTTTATTTCTTTTTTGCTTTCACTTTTTTTACCTCTTCTATAATCTGCGGATATTTCAGCAGCATATCTTCTGCCAATGAAGGCTCTAATTCTAAAGCTAATCGAAGAGCTTCTCTTCCTTTTTTCTCGTCTTTTAAGTTGTAGTAACAATTACTTAACTGATAAAAAAGCTCGGCTCTATTGTGAATAGTAATGGCTTTCTCTAAAACGGTAATAGCATCTTCATACTCGCCTATCAGCATCAAAACCTCTGTGTAAGCGTACCAATTATAAAATCTTTTCGGTTCGAAATCAACCAATTTCTTAAGGCAGGTTAAACTTTCTTCAAATTTTCCACTATCAATATACAGAAAAGCCAATTTTTTCTGAAAATCAAGATTATTCTCGTTGAAAGCAACCGCTTCTTTAGCAAAATGGAGAGCTTCCTTAGAATTTCCCATTTCCTGATATACGTCCGACTGCTCCATCATACTCATATAGAACTGTGGATCTTCTCTCAAGGATTTCTGAAAAGCTCCTAATGCGGCAACCCACTGAGACATTTCCTTGTAGCATTGTCCTATTTTATAATAAGTAAATGCTTTGGTATACTCCAGTTCCAGCAATTCTTCGTACACCTCTATGGCTTTTTGCCATTGCCCCATAGCTTCGTAGCACGACGCTTTGTTGGCATATACACCAATGGATTCACTATTGATTGCCAAAACATAATCAAACCCTTTAATCGCTTCTTCAAAATTCTTTCTGTTGAAATGGAACTGCCCATACTCGAACCAAGCCACTTCCGAAAAAGGATATTGATCCAGATAATTCAATAAGAAATCTAGCGCTTCGCTACTCCTGTTCATCGCCTGATAGCAGGCTAAAGTATTTTCTAATGCGAAATCGTCTTGTGGATCAAACTTTAGAGCCAATTTATAATGTTTTAAGGCATTGAAGGGGTCATCTAAGTTATAATATTCGTCGCCTATAAAATTATGCAGAAAATTTTCTTCTTCTTCTAATTTCAATGCTTTTTCACAAAATTCTATTGCTCTTTTGGAATTACCGAGATTGGAATAATATTTTGCACAACACACAAGAAAATCTGTACTCTCCATAGACGCATTTTTCAGTTCCTCAATAAGTTGCTTTGCCTTGGTATGCTGTTCCAGTTCCAGTAAGACCTCCAACTGCTTTACTTTGATTTCCAATGAATTAGGGTGAAGTTTCAGGGCATATTTCGTTGCCAAATCGGCATAGGAAATATCTCCCATTTCTAAGTAGTAAATAATGATGTCCTCATATTCTTCGGTATCGAAGTAGAGTTCTTCATTATTTTCTATCATCTGTTCGAACCTTTTTGCCAGTTCGTTATCAAAATATTCTTCCAATATCTATTTATATTTTTAGAATCGATGCCGAGATTTTAGTCTTCTTTACTTTTCATAATCCCCGAACCTTGTTTCTCGGTTATCGGCTCTCTTATATTAAACTTTTAATTTTTTCAATCATTTTATCTGCCAAATCATCGGCTTCTTCTTGGGAAAACGCTTCGGTGTAAATACGGATAATGGGCTCTGTGTTTGATTTCCTCAAATGTACCCAATTTTTTTCAAAATCTATCTTTACACCATCTATTGTTGAGATTTCCTCGTTTTTGTATTCGTTTTGCATTTTTTCCAACAAGGCATCTACATTGATTTCCGGTGTGAGCTCTATTTTTTTCTTGCCCATATAGTAACTTGGGTAAGTGGCTCTTAATTCCGAAACTGTTTTGTTTTCCTTTGCCAAATGGGTCAAAAATAGTGCCACACCTACCAAAGAATCTCTTCCGTAATGCAAATCCGGATAAATGATTCCTCCATTTCCTTCGCCACCAATTACAGCATTTTTTTTCTTCATTAAAGTGACTACATTTACCTCTCCTACTGCACTCGCAAAGTATTCGGAACCAAGGTTCCTTGCGACATCTCGCAAAGCTCGGCTGGAACTTAAATTGGAAACTGCCACTCCTTTTTTATTTTTCAACAAATAGTCGGCAACTGCAACCAAAGTGTATTCTTCACCGAAAAGTTCGCCATTTTCGTCTACCAATGCCAATCTGTCTACATCCGGATCTACTACAATTCCCAAATCGGCTTTTTCTTTTTTAACTAATTCACAAATATCGCCCAAATGCTCTTTTAAAGGTTCCGGATTGTGCGGAAATTGCCCGTTGGGCTCGCAATAGAGTTTCACGACTTGGCAACCCAGCTTTTCTAAAAGCTGAGGAATGGCGATACCTCCTGTAGAGTTTACGGCATCTACAACGATTTTATAATTTTTAGATTTTATAATTTCTACATCTACCATCGGCAAATCCAAAATCTTTTGAATATGAATGTCAAAACCGTCTTCTCGCGTTTCGTATTTTCCTAAATCATCTACTTCGGCATAATTAAAATCTTCATTCTCCGCTAATTTCAAAACTTCAGCCCCGTTTTCACCATTGATGAATTCTCCTTTCTCGTTGAGCAATTTCAGGGCATTCCACTGTTTGGGATTGTGAGAAGCGGTGAGAATAATTCCACCATCTGCATTGAGTTCAGGAACCATTATTTCTACCGTTGGCGTTGTAGAAAGCCCCAAGTCGATAACGTGAATTCCCAAGCCTTGCAAGGTTGCACAAACCAAGGAATTAACCATTGTGCCTGAAATTCGGGCATCTCGACCGATAACAAGCGTTAAATCTTTTTTATTTTTGTTGTTTTGAAGCCATGTTCCAAATGCAGAAGTGAATTTTACCACATCGAGCGGTGTGAGGTTATCGTCTACTTTTCCGCCAATAGTTCCGCGGATTCCTGAAATACTTTTGATTAAAGACATTATTTATTCTTTAGATTTTTTTGGGTTTCTTTTAAAATTTTCTTTTCATCTGCATCTAATTTTCTCTGCACTTTTTTCATGTCTTCCAAAACGGGAAGATTTTCGGGTTTTACCCCTCTTTCTCCAAGCATTTTTCTTACAGCTTTATTGTTTTCTATATGTTCGTTTGAAATCTGATTTTCTCCTATTAAGCCTTATCTACAACATTGTGACTTGTAAGTTCGTAAGTTCTGTTGCAAAATCTTTTGCTTTGATTGTCAAAGTAGGCAGAAAATCAGCTAATGGTCTCGTTGCCGGAACATTGAGTTTTTTCTTCATATCATTCGTAGAAAAACCACCAAAAAGAGCTTGATCTCCTTTGGAACGAATAACAGCGAAACCTTTATCATCAACTCCTCTTTCGTAAATTATCCCAGATAATTTTTTTTCTGATTTCGACAGCTTTTCACGAGCGGTAACTCTCGCCACATCCAAAAGCCTTTTTTCGATAATCTCCTGTTTTCTCGTCTGAACTGCAAAATAAGTCTGTGCAAAAGCAATTTCACTTTTTGAAGTATCTCCATTTTGAGCGACCAAATAACAAGCATATCGTGTAAGGGCAATATCGTCGATTTGTCTTTCCGAACCACTTCCTATTTGAACCATTTTCCCGACATCGGCAAAATGGTCGGAGCTCTTTTCGCCAGCGTTTTCACATGAAATTTTAGCTTTTTCAATTACTTTCAAAAAGTTATCCCATTTGGAATAACCCAACATTTCTTGCAAATCGCATGCACTCCAGCATTCAATATCATTAATAAATTGAGAGGCATTCTCAAGTTTTTCGAATAATTCTTGTATGACTTCTTTTTTCATCAATAAATATTTTTACAAAAATACGGAATTTACCAAGAGAAAATTATTGGTTGTTGATAAATTAAAAAAGGGGTATTTTTATAGATTGCTGAAAATTTCGTCTGTAGGAAAACTTAAGTTTTAGAATAGGCAATTTACCCTTCTGTAAATGGTTTTTACGAATAATCTTACGAACAACCGCAGTCTTTATCGCAATTGGTTCTTTTGGAATTAAATTTTTTAGGGCTGAAACTTTTTTTAATAATTCTAAAAATCGAATAGCAGGCAAAGGCAAAAATAAAAGCGAGAATAATATATTGAAAAACTAAAAAATCCATTGTTTAAAAAATTTGAGATTTGAGTTCTGGATTTACTTAAAAATCTGGTATACCAACAAAGACACAAAGTATGCCAATCCAGACATCATCACAGTCTGGAGAACCGTCCATTGCCAACTCTTGGTCTCTCTGTATACCACAGCTATGGTAGAAATACATTGCATGGCAAAGGCATAGAAAATAAGAATAGATAACCCTGTGGCAAAACCGAATACTTTTTCTCCGTTTGGTTTCACATCGTTCCGCATTTTCTGGATAATAGTTCCTTCTTCCGCTTCATCATCCAGGCTGTAGAGCGTAGACAATGTACCTACGAATACTTCTCTTGCTGCAAAACTGGTAATAATGCCCACTCCCATTTTCCAATCGTACCCCAAAGGCTGAATAGCGGGTTCTATAGAATGCCCCATTTTAGCAAGATAAGAGTTTTCTAATTTCACATCGGACTCATGGCTAAACAGTTCGAATTTTTCTTTCGGACCCAAATAGCTTAAAACCCAAAGAATGACACTTACTGCGAAAATTATTTTTCCTGCTCCGGTAATAAATTCTCCAACTTTCATCAATACCATTCTGAAATTGTAACTCCAAAGTGGCATTTTATATGTAGGCAAATCCATTACCAAGAAAGAGTTTCCTTTGTTTTTAATAAAATATTTCAGTACAAAAGCCGAAATAAGTGCCGTAACGAAGCCCAACAGATACATCGCCATCAAA
This sequence comes from Cloacibacterium sp., assembly GCA_017995195.1. GTDB lineage: Bacteria > Bacteroidota > Bacteroidia > Flavobacteriales > Weeksellaceae > JAGOJI01. The sequence continues at coordinate 109,120 of JAGOJI010000001.1, read as the reverse complement.
GCGATAGCCTGAAAGCTTATACCAAAAAAGAATTTTTTGGGGATTACCAACGCAATGATGATACTATAAACAGGCAACCTTGCTGAACACGTCATAAAAGGGGTAACCAAAATGGTAATAAGACGCTCCTTTACATTCTCGATATTTCGGGTCGACATAATGGCGGGAATAGCACACGCAGTACCTGAAACCAACGGAACAATACTTTTTCCGTTGAGCCCGAAAGGACGCAGAAATCGATCCATCAAAAAAATGACCCTTGCCATGTAGCCCGAATCTTCTAATAAGTATAAAAAATACAACAAAATTCCTATCTGTGGAGCAAAAATAATAATCCCTCCTAATCCGGGAATAATACCATCGGAAATCAAGCTGTTCAGCGGACCTTCGGGAAGGTTGGTTTTGGTAAATTCCGAAAGCCAAGAAAAGCTACTGTCTATCCAATTCATAGGATATTCAGCAATAAAAAATACACTTTGGAAAATCAGGAGCAAAATCAGTCCAAAAATCAAATACCCCCAAACAGGATGCACCAAAAATTGGTCTAATTTTTCCGTTAAAAGCTCTTTAAATTCAGGTTTTTTAGATGCCGTTTGTGCAATAATTTTATCGATATCCTGATACCTGCGAATGGTTTCCTGCACCTGCAATCTTTTAGGAACCAAACACTTCGCTTCCTCTTGCTTCAGTTGCTGGTCTACATTTTTAAGTTTTCCGAGGTAGGTATCAGCGGCTATTAGTGTCCAAACTTTATACTGATTTTTTTCTCCCAACTGTCTGGAAATTTTGAAAACCAATCCCAATCTGTCGGAAGGAATATCGAAACGAGGCTTTAAGCACTGGGTAAATCCGTTCTGTGCAATTGCTTTCCTTACCTCTTCTACGCCAATGTTCTCCTTGGCATTGGTCTCGATGATTTTAACACCCAAAATTTTTTCTAATTTGGATGTATCTAAGGACAGACCTCGTTTTATGGCAATATCTACTTGATTAATCACCATTAAAACAGGAACTCCTAAATCCTGAATTTGTTGAAAAAGTAACAGACTTCGTTTAAGATTCAGGGCATCGGCTATATAGAGTATGCCGCTGTATTTTTCTTGTTCGTCGATAAGGTATTTACTGAAAATAGCCTCGTCTTCAGATGTGGGGTAAATACTGTAAGATCCCGGTAAATCTACAATTTCTACTTCTTCATCTTCAAAAATATAACTTCCGGTGTGGCTTGCCACCGTAACTCCGGCGTAGTTTCCGGTTTTTTGGTTCTTTCTACATAAAAGATTGAATAGTGTAGATTTCCCAACATTGGGATTACCAACAAGTAAAATATGTTTTTTTGTTTTTGACATTTTTGGCTTAACACAGGTTACTAAAGATTTATACTAAAGGACACCGTGTTTTATGATTTTGAAAAAATTTTATGAAAAACTTTCAACAGGTTCTACAAAAATAAAATTTGCTTCTTCTTGGCGTAGGGCAACACGGGTTTTTTCCTCGCCGTATTCTATGTAAAGCGGACCTTTAAATGGTGCTTGATGCAAAATCTCGAAATGCGTTTCGGGCAACAGCCCCATTTCGATAATTTTACTCGGCATTTGCAGGTCATCATTATCATAACCGGAGATTATTCCTTTGGTTTTCTTAGGAAAACAACATAGCTTATTGGGAATGTTCTTTTGCAAAATTTATTGTTTTATGTTACAAATATACTTATTTAAATTCAATCTAAATAAGAAAGAAGCTGTTTTTTCTCTATATTTGATTTAACCCAACATCAATAACTTTTTTGTTCCCAAAAAATCTTGTCACTTCTTTTAACAAGGCTTAATAGGCTTGCGTTTGCTATAAAAACAAATACGCTTTGTAAAAACTTTAGCCTTTGGAGACGCAATCTTACGCAAAAACGAGTATTTTTGCCTTATGCAAGTTGTTGAGAAAATTATTTTAGGAATAGACCCCGGAACCTCTGTAATGGGCTTTGGTATTATTTCGGTCGTGAAAGGCAAGATGTCTTTGGTTGCTATTGATGAATTAATTTTGAAAAAATATGCCAATCACGAAATCAAACTAAAAAAAATATTCGATAGAACGCTGGCTCTCATTGATGAATTTCACCCAGATGAGGTCGCTCTTGAAGCTCCTTTTTTTGGTAAAAATGTACAGTCGATGCTCAAATTGGGCAGAGCCCAAGGAGTGGCTATGGCAGCAAGCTTGCACCGAGACATCCCGATAACCGAATATTCTCCCAAAAAAGTGAAAATGGCCATCACAGGCAACGGAAACGCCAGCAAAGAACAGGTAGCCGGAATGCTGCAAAACCTTCTACAGCTCAAAGAGTTTCCTACGAAATACCTTGATGCGTCCGATGGATTAGCAGTAGCTGTTTGTCATTATTTCAATATGGGAAACACCTCAACTTCTTCATCTTATACGGGCTGGGCAAGTTTTTTGAAAAATAATCCCGATAGAATTAAAATGTGATGAAACCAGCACTCGACTACTCAAAAATATACCAACAAATGAAAAATAATCTTCTTAGTTTTCTCTGCTTCTTATGCCTTTTTTGCATGGCAAAGGCTCAGTATACCACTCACCCCATTGTACACATAGGTTACGCCTATCAAAACCAGAGTTTTGCCGAATGGGGAGGAAGATTGTTGTTCTTGAAAAAAGATGAAGTAGCATTCAGAATTGGTGCAGCGGCTCTCATGGGACAAACTCAGGAGAAATTTGCCATTATGCCTAAAATTCAGGGGGATATTTTGTTGAATTTCGAAAAAAATGTAGATATTCACCATTCCTACTATGCTCTTCTGGGTGCCGAAACTACCAATATGTACTTTGCTCCCAAATTAGGAGTCAATATTTTAGGGGTTATTGATGTTGCTGCGGGATATGCCTTTCCTTATAGCCACCAAACCCTTCATGGTAAACAGTTAAAAGGCTTTAATTTCAATTTTACACTTAATATTCCTTGGGTTGTCATTCAGGATTTGACTAAAAAATAGTTTTTTTTAGAAAAAAATTAAGTTTTTTTTAACATTTATATCAATTTTTGTTTTATTTTTGTTCTATTATAATATTTAAAAACACATAAGCCTATCGAATTTATCTTTACATTTTAACACGAAAAAAAACGCTAAACGAGTAATTTTCTTGAGTATTTTTTATTCGGTGAATGTGAAAAATTATGAAAACGATTTCCGATAGTACGCTTATTTCCCAATACCAAAATGGAGACGAAAAGTCATTGTCTCTACTCATCGAAAAACACAAAAAAGATCTTTATTCTTTTATTTTCTATAAAGTAATGGATGAGGATTTGGCAAACGATTTTTTTCAGGATACGTTTATCAAAATTATTATTCGCCTCAAAGAAGGGAAATATATAGAAGAAGATAAATTTATTCTTTGGGCAAAGCGTATCGCCCACAATTTGATTATTGATTACTTCAGAGTGAAATCAAAAAACATCAAAGTATCTGAAAGTTCCTATAGTGATGACGAGTTTTCTATATTCGACTTGATAAGAGAAACCGAAGAAAATATAGAAGATCGCCTAATTACTCGCCAAATCTATGACGATTTATACAAAATGCTTACCCATTTACCCGAAAATCAGCAAGAAGTTATCCGCCTCCGCTTTTACGACGGCTTAAGTTTCAAGGATATTGCAGAACAAACACAAACCAGTATCAATACTACTTTGGGAAGGGTTCGCTATGCCCTGATTAATTTAAGAAAAATTATGGAAGAGCATAAAATTGTTTTGACGCGATAGACAATAAGTAGGCAAAAAGTTCGTTATACATAAAAAAACAGACGTTTCGCCTATGAAAAATTATTATCAAAGTGCTGACATTCTGCTTATTCCCAAAAAATCGACCATTGATTTTTTGTTGAATTTTTCAAAAAGTATAGATGTCATCAAAATTAAAAAATTAGATTTTATAATCTCCAAAAATTAAGTTTTTCTTTTTAGTACTTTTGCACTATGCAAAATCCGGCCGATACTTTCATTTGTAATGAAAGTATTGGTTTTTTTATAAACAAATATGAATACCTACCGACATCTTTTTTTCGACCTCGACAATACCCTTTGGGATCATCGCAAAAATGCTTTTTTAACCATTAAAGAACTCTTTGAAAAAGAGAAGATCCAAGAACAATATCATATTGATTTTGAGCCGTTTCATCAGGCATACGACAAAATAAACGAGAGGCTTTGGGAACAAATAAGAGACGGCGAAATTGATAAGGAGTACTTACGAAAACATCGTTTTTATGATACTTTTCTGCATTTTGGGATTGATGATTTGGAACGCTCTCAGTTTTTTGAACATCATTTTCTCGACGAAATCATCAGGTTCAATGAATTGGTGGAAGGAGCCTGCCCCATTTTAGAATATCTAAGGGCAAAAAACTACACCCTCCATGTTATCTCTAATGGGTTTCACGATATTACCCATCGCAAAATCAATGCTTCCGGCTTGTCTAAGTATTTCGAAACCATTACCAGTGCTGATGACGCCGGAATACGAAAACCCCACCCTAAAATATTTGAATATGCTCTAAATAAAGCAAATGCCTCAAAAGAAAGCAGTTTACTCATAGGTGATGACTGGATTGCTGATGTAAAAGGTGCTCAAAACTTCGGTATGGAAGTTATTTTCTTTGATGCTTTGAACGAGAATACAACCGAAAACCACTTGAAAGTAGTAAAAAATCTATCGGAAATTAAAAATTGGCTTTAATTTCTCAGAACGGATTTTCTCTTGGAGGGAGTTTGGGTGGCGTCATAGGATTGTTCTGCTGCATTCTTTTCGGAGGCGTTTGTTGAATCAGTACTTCTTTTTCTTCTGCTTCCGAAACAGGTACAGTAATCTTGTTGCTTTTTTCTCTGTTGTCAGAGGTTTCTATATCTTCCAAATCACTTTTAATTTTTTTCAGCAATTCTTTTGCTTTTATTCCTTCCGGAGTTTTGCCGTAGTTGAGGGCAATTTGTTCCAACTGAAGAATCATCACTTCTTTGCCTACAGTTTTCCCTGTATTGAAAGCATTGAGGAGTTCAAATTTAGGAATTAGAGCATCATTGGTATATTTTTGCAAAGATTGCTGTATGGAGGTTTTGGATTCTTCAAATTTTCCATCGGCATATAGTGCGTAGGCTTCTTCATAAGCCTTTTTTACCTCTTCGCCGGAGGTTGAAAAATTAGAATTTTTAGGATTTTTTACAAACTCTGCGTAGGAAGTATAGGGGAACTCATTTAAAATGATATTTTTTGCCCGCTCCGCCTGTTCAGATGTTTTTTCGTAATTCATACTAAAAATCTGGTAGAGAGCTTGCAATCTCACCTCTTTATCCGGATTTTGATCTACCAAATCATACAAAGTTTTGGTAGCCAATTTAGTATTTCCTAAATATTGATGATACATTCTGCCCATTCCTAAAGAGGCGGTATCTCGGTCTTTTTTAAGGGTCAATAAAGCTAAAGAATCTTTTGGAATTTTCTCGATGTAGTATTCGGGCTGAAACCTTCTGGGATCAGCTGCGGGAGCTTGCCCCATGGCGTCTTTTTTCAGGTCCTGAATTGTACTGCTCGGAGAGCTGCTATATCTCCAATTGTCTCCAAGGGTTCGGTTGCCCCAAACTCTTCTGAAATCTGCTTCTCCTCTTGCAACGGTAGAAGCATTGGCAAAATAGAATTTTCCTCCGGTTTCGGTATTGTTAAAAATACTGGTCGTTGAATTGTTGGCAAAAGCTCTGTCCGAAAGGAAATCTTTACTTTCAAAACCTCGATTTATTTCTTCTTTTCTGAGAAGAGCTTCTTTCTTGGCTTCTTTTTCTCTCAGTTGATTGATGTATTTGGTAAAATAAGCTGTTTTTTCGGTATCGTTCATTTTAGCTAAAGCTAAAACGCTATCATTTTTCTTGATGAGATAGTAGTTTTTGGAAAGATCCTTGATGTTCTTGGTCGTTTTTTGTAGAGCTACTTTGGAAGGTTCGTGGCTCATTACTGCTACAGCACTATCGTAGTAGGCTCCGGCACTTAGGTAATCTTCTTTATCAAAATATATTTTCCCTTTCTCATAAAAAACCAAACCTCTAATTTGCGGATCGGACATTTTTCCTTTAATGGACTGATTGAGATACGCTATTGCATCTTCCTTTTTGCCCACCTTACTCGCCATTAACGCCAGAGCATAATAAAACTCATTTTTTCGTGAAGCATAGGTTCCTTTTTGGCTGATGTTTTCTATGTATTTTTTACCTTCTTCGTAAGCTTCTATATTCTCGGAATAGGTTTTGGCAATTTCGATTTGAGATTTTACTTCAAATTCAAAACTATCGGAATTTTTATAAGCCGTTACAAAACTTTCGCGTGCTTCTTCTTTTCTCCCCAAATCGGCTAAAACTTGACCTCTAAGGAAAGCTATTCGGCTTCTGAGTTTTTTGTTTTTATTGAGTACAAAGGCTTTTTCTAACTGTTCCAAAGATTGTTCTTTCTTATCTGCCTGCAACAATACTTCGGAATAATGCAATGCCAAAACCTTCTGAATTTCTTTTTTTAGATTTTTTTCTTGTGTAAGTTCTGCAAAAATTTGAAGGGCTCTTTCGTGATCTTGGAGTTTGGAGTAAGATACCCCTTCGTATATTTTTATTAAAGGAAGCCTCTTGTCTTTTGGCATTTTATTGTATGCCGTATTAATGGCGTCTAAGGCTTCGTGGTATTTTTTTTGATACAATCGAGAACGGATAAGGAGCTCATAAGCATTGAAGATTTCCTTATTTTTTTCTTCTCCGTTGAACACCATAGAATGCTTGGCAATTGCTTTTAGGGCTTTTGCCTCTGCAATTTCTAAAGAATTGGCTCCTTTTGGAGGTTCCGGTTGCTCTCTTCCCGAAGCATTTCGCTGAGGCGGATTTGCAATTTCCAGCGGAGCTGATTGTGCTGTTTTATCGGAACTTTCTTCGAAAGGAAGAAGCGTGATATACCCCTGATAAAAATCGTCTTTGTGTGCTTTTTCTCGAGCACTAAGCTCAGATTGCAGTGCTTCTTTACCATTGAAAAGCGTGTTGTAATAGGTTGTGAAATTATGGTAAGTACGATTAACAACCCCGTTCTTTTTTGTAGAACAGGCCACCAATACAATAATAGTAATAAGCAAAGAAAGATTCTTTTTCATCATCAGTACATTAACTGAAAAAGGACGTTTTTATTATAACACACCCATATCAAAGTGCTAAAATATCACTTTTATTATTTCTTTTAAAGTTTTATTGCATTAAAAACCAAAGGATTTTTGCTGTTACTCTAAAAGTGAAGCTACCAAATGCGTAGGCAATCCCATTATGGTATAAAAACTTCCTTCTATTTTTTTAATTTTTGCCATTCCTATCCACTCCTGAATACCATAGGCTCCCGCTTTATCGAAAGGTTTGAATGTTGTGATATAAAAATTAATATCCTCATTGCTAAGTGGATTAAATTCTACGCTAGCGACATCGACCCGGGTTGTAATAGCACCCGAAGTTCGTACAGAAATAGCAGTATAAACCTGATGGACTCTACCTGAGAGTTTTTGTAACATTTGCCGAGCCTCATCTGCATTTTTGGGTTTTCCCAAAACCTCATCATCAATAGCAACTATAGTATCGGCAGCAAGCAAAACTTCATCTTCTTGTAACAATCTGAATGCCTGAGCTTTCTGTTCAGATAAAAATCCGGCAATATCTTCAACGTTTAGGTTTTCTGGATAGGTTTCCTCGCAGTCGATTTGTACTACTTCAAAATCATATCCCAAGGCGGATAGCAACTCTTTTCGCCGAGGCGACTGCGAGGCAAGGAGTAATTTCATTTGATTATAATTTAAGTAGAGGGTGTTTCATCTTCTATTGTCCATTTTCCTTGTGCTTTCATCACTTGTTCTATCACGTCTCGCACACATCCTTTACCTCCATGAATGGGAGAAATATAATCGGCAATTTGTTTAATTTCTGCTACTGCATTGGAAGGGCACGCTCCTATGGCACATGCTTTAAGCAATGCAAAATCCGGGACATCGTCCCCCATAGCAAGAATTTCATGGTCTTCTATATTATATTTGGATTTAAAATCTTCAAAATCTTGCATTTTGTGTTTAGATTTCGGATAGTAATCGGTAATTCCCAAATAATTTAAACGATGCTTTACCATGGGATCATTACCTCCTGTAATGCAACCAATAATATAGCCGTTTTTTAGGGCTTTTACCACGGCATATCCGTCTAAAACATTCATTACTCTGCTCATGCTTCCATCGGGCATCAATACGAGACTTCCATCGGTAAATACACCGTCTACATCGAATACGAATGCTTTAATGTCTTTTAATTTATATTTATAACTCATGTAGGTAAATGTTATTTTTATTAAAGGTGATACATTTCTTTGATGGATTCTGTCATTACCTGATAAATCTTCAAATATTGTTTGTTTTCAATAAGTTTTTCGTGTAGTTGCAATACTTTTTGATTGTTTCGTACTGCGGGTCCTGTTTGAGCTTGTTTGGGATCGAGATAATGAACTTTTTGGGCGGTCTCGTCGATCAAAGGAAGAAAATATTGAAACGGAATGTTTTGAGAATCTGCTGTTTCTTTGGCAATAGCATAAAGATGATTCACAAAATTACAGGCAAAAACTCCGGTTAAATGAATGTATTTTCTGGTCTCATAGCTCACTTCCATTACTTTATCTGATATTTGTAGGGCAAGTTTTTCCAAGGTATCGATATCCGATGGGTTTTCTGCGTCTATAAAAAACGGAATGTTGGAGTAATGAAGTTTTTTTATTTTGGAAAAAGTCTGGAACGGATAAAAACTTGCTTTTCTGTATTCTCCCTGAAGAATTTCTTTGGGTAAGGAACCAGAAGTATGTGCCACCAAACAATTCTTGTTTCTTATTTTCTGCGATACTTCTTCAATAGCATTGTCGTTAACAGCTATTAAATAAATGTCTGCATCTGCTAAATTTTCGGTGGAATAGGGGATTTGTACTTCTTTCGAAATTAGATGTAAGGCTTTTTCATTTCTCCCGAAAATTTGGCTTACCTCTATTTCGTTTTGCACAAAAGCCTTTGCTAAATGATAAGCCACATTTCCCGAACCTATAATTACAATTTTCATTTGTTTTATTATATTAATTATTTAAAAAACCGTTAAGGTTTTTTGTTTCCATTATTAACCCCATTCCTCTGTGTATCAAACAGAACGCTCCACAATTGAGCTCCCACAGCTTAGAGAACTTTGCTATAGTGGTTTTACCAAACAAAACTACACAATTTTTCATTAGACTAAAAAGACTAAGGGGAGAGGAAAAACAGATTTTCCAAACTTTAAAAAAAGAATTTAAAGTTCGGGATCTAAACCTAAGTTCGATTAAAAATTATTGGAAAAAATAGAAGGTTTGCGAATTCTCACTCACAAACCTTCTGTATCTATACTGAATCAATCAGTTTAAAATTTACACGCTTGGGGTTTAGCAAAACTCTTCGTATGCTGCCTGCAAATTAGCTGCAATGGCTCCTGCTGAATTTCCTTCGATGTGATGTCTCTCAATCATGTGTACCAATTCTCCGTTTTTGAACAATGCCATAGATGGAGAAGATGGAGGGAATGGAGCCATTAATTTTCTGGCTTCAGCAACAGCTTCTTTATCGAAACCTGCAAAAGCAGTTACCAAATGATCCGGTTTTTTGTCTCCTGTCAACGAATACAAGGCTCCGGGTCTTGCTGCTCCGGCTGAGCAACCACAAACAGAATTAATCACGATAAGTGTAGTTCCCGATTGCTTCAATGCTTCATTTACTTGCTCTGGTGTGGTAAGGTCTTTAAAACCATTATCTGTAAGCTCTGCCTTCATAGGCAATACCAATTCTTCTGGATACATATTTATATATTTTATAGATTAAAAAGCAAATATACGAGAAAAATTATTGATGTTTTCTATTTTAAACCAACTGCTTTGCTACTAAATATTCTGCAATTTGTACAGCATTGGTAGCAGCTCCTTTTCTTAGATTATCAGCCACTATCCACATATTAAGAGTGTTGGGCTGAGATAAATCTCTGCGTAATCTTCCTACAAAAACTTCGTCTTTCCCTTCGGAATAGAAACACATCGGGTAGATTTTGTTGGCAGGATCGTCTTGAAGAACTACACCCGGAGTGTTGGAGAGTATATTTTTGACTTCGCCCATATCGAAGTCGTTTTCGAACTCTACGTTTACACTTTCGGAGTGACCGCCCTGAACCGGTATTCTTACTGCTGTAGCTGTTATTTGGAGCGAATCGTCTCGCATAATTTTACGAGGTTCCTTCATCAACTTGAGTTCTTCTTTGGTATAGTCATCTGCATCGAAAACATCGCACTGGGGAAGGGCATTTTTGAAGATTTGATACGGGTATACCATTTCCGGTTTTTCACCTTTCACTTCGGCGTTCAATTGGTCTACTGCTGCCTTTCCTGTTCCGGAAACGGACTGATACGTAGAAACAATCATTCTCTTTACTTTATATTTTTTATGCAAGGGATTGATTGCCATTACCAATTGAATGGTAGAGCAATTAGGGTTGGCAATAATCTTGTCTTCTTTGGTTAAAATATCTGCATTGATTTCGGGTACTACCAAAGGAATATTGGGCTCCATTCTCCATGCCGAAGAATTATCGATAACGGTGCAACCTGCCTCTGCAAATTGAGGAGCATATTGCTTGGAGGTTTCTCCACCTGCCGAAAAAATAGCAATTTGTGGTTTCATGGCAATAGCGGTTTCCATACTTACAATGGGGTATTCCTTGTCCTTGAAACGCACCATTTTACCCACAGACCGCTCTGAGGCTACAGGAATTAATTCGGTAACGGGAAGGTTTCTTTCTTCCAAAACTTTTAGCATCACTTGTCCAACCATGCCGCTGGCTCCTACTACTGCGATTTTCATTTGTTTAATATAATTTTAGTGTTAGGTACAACAGAATCCATCATCTTGCTATTGTGTTGATAATGGATATACAATTGTATTTCAAAATAAGTTATTGAGACTATTGTAAACTTGCCAATAGTTTTTCCCAAGGAAGAGCATATTCAAAAAGTAATACCGCCACAAATGCCATAATGGTGATTTTCAGGGCGAGTTTATCATTGTTTTTGATATACTTGTTCACTATGGTCATCAGTATCGCTGCTATTACCATAGACGCAGGGTGTTCTACAAAGGTTTTTCGGTTGTACTCATTGCTCATGAGTGTTCCGGCTTCTATTGCTGCTTTGAAACCCGGTGAAAAGAAAAAAAGCATTGCCAATCCTATTACCGCTTGCAGATGAAACAGCAGCATGGTAAAGAAAGTAGATTTCTTAAGCACCAACTTAATCTCTCCGGAGAAACCGAACATGGTTCTTATTAAAAAAACCACAAATATTAAAACAAGAATTACTGTAGAGTATGCAAAGCCTCTGTGCATTTGCATGAGTAAAGCAAATATATCGTCCATAGATGTTAATTGATTGACAAATATAAAAAAATCCCGACAATTTGTCGGGATTTTGTAAAAGGGATGGAAAAATCTATTTATTGAAAATATATCTTAACCCAATCTGAATTTGAAATACATCATTTAGCGTTGCAGATCTTTGGAAATGATCTCTCAGTAGAATTGTCTTTCCGTTTTCATCCAATTGAGTATTTAGTCTATAGATAGGATTTCCAGCTGAATCTTTTTTATTTTGGTATAATAATGGATTATTTGTTGTTGTATAATATCCTACCCCCCATTCATTATTAAACAAGTTACCAACATTTAGTATGTCTATTCTTATTTTAAAAGTATTAGGCTTAGAGGTACTTGAGAATTTTGCAATAATATCCTGTTCAATACTCAAGTCAAATCTTTTTAACCAAGGAGCAAAGATTGCGTTTCTTTCCGTATATTGACCTCTTCTGCCATTTAAATAATCATTAGAGTTTATAAAACTTTCAAAAGCATCTTGTTGATCTTTTATAGAATAGGTAACTCCTCCTTGTGTAAACGCTTCAAAGACTAAATCTGATGCTTTATTAGGAACAAACATTAAATCATTATTGAAGCCATCGCCGTTCAAATCCCTGTTTACAACGTAAGAGGTATTCCAACCGCTATTGGCAATCATCCCCAAAGTAATGGTTGTGCCACCTCCGAATAATCCAGAGCCATATTTAAATCTGTAAGTTAAATTAGCCATTACTCTATGTCTTAAATCACTATCAGCATAAGAAGGAGTAAGGTAATTGATTCCTCTATTTGTATAATAAGCATTACCATTTACAGTACTTCCCATTTCAGCTAAATTAATTGCTTTAGAATATGTATATGCTACAATCCCTCCCCAATTCTTACTCACGGGTTTTTCTAATTTTCCTGTAAATGAATATGAGTAACCTTCACTATTATTGGTTAATACAAACGCATTTGTAACTCCAGAGTTAATAAATCTTGGATTAGGATAGGTTTCTCTAGTATCTGATCCCACTAATTTTCCATTTGGAGCCTTCATGTTAGCATCGAAATAATTCAAGGCATTAATATTTTTATTGTAGATTGCTTCTAAAGTAGCAACTAAACCTCCAAATGGTAATTTTTGGTCTATTGCGATATTACTTCTCCAAACTTGAGGGAATTTAATGTTAGGATCCGTATAGTTAATCACGTAGCTTGTATTTGCTGTAGTTGTAGGAGTAAATCTACTTGGATCCAGAGTAAACGGATAGGCTGAAGTGTTATTTACAGTCATTCTACCAACATTAACTCCATTATTCCCTAACTGATTGCTTATTAAAACATAAGGTAATCTAGACAAGAATATACCTGTACCTCCTCTAAGCTGTGTAGATTTGTTATTGAAGACATCATAATTAAATCCGAATCTTGGAGAGACATAAAGTCTACCTTTAGGCATTGTTCCGGTATTGATTTTAAAATCACTTCCATCAGGCCTTTTGAAGGTTAAATTAGAAATTACAGTATTTTCATATTTAGCCGCTGTATTCTCAAAATCTACATAGTCTAAACGAGCTCCAAGCATAAATCTTAAGTTATCTAATGCTTGATAGCTATCCTGAAGATATGCACTATAAGTGTTTACCTTTAATTTTTGCCAAGGTAATTCACCATTAGGAAGCAATGTATAAGCATAATCAAATCTTTCTAAAGTTACATTGCTTGCTGCAGCATTTGGATTTGTTTTGTAGTCTATTACTGCTCTTTTGAAATCATCTATACTTTTAAATACATATACTCCATTAGATGCGGGAAAGAATAAATTATTTGAGTCAAACCTTTCATAGGCTAAACCAGCGGTAATATTGTGTTTCCCTAATAAAATATTCATATTATTAGCAATATTCAAAGTGGAGTAATCTAATCTGTTATTAGGAGTGAAAGGATCCATTCCTAAAGACGTATAAGTTTGTCCCTCTTTTAAGATATCTATTGTAGGGAAAATACCTGGTGTTTTGTATGACCTGTCTTCTATTTGTTTATTATATGTTGCAATAAACTGATTTGATATTTTGTTAGAGATAGAAGAGTTCAATTCTAATACCATGGATCTTGTATTGTCCATAATACCATAACCTGAGTTTTGAGGAGATATAGCATTAAATCTATTTGTTCTGTTTCCCCAACCTGCACTTGTAGAGTTGCTTATTGGAACATCACTTTGGCTATCATGATGAGAGTATCTTAATGTAAGTTTGTTTTTATCGTTTATATTCCAGTCCAATCTACCCATATATTTTCTACTAAAAGAGGTATTATTATATCCATCGATAGCTCCAATATCAAAGCCTAATTGGTTTTTCATAAATTCTCTTAAATCATTCATTTCTGAATACAACACTCTACTTGGTGTTCCTGGAGTTCCAGAGCCTACCGTTGAGTAGTTTAGAGCAGGGCTACTTCCTTCAGTTGACTCTACATTTAAAAAGAAAAATAATTTATTTTTAATTATTGGTCCACTAATTCTAGCTCCTATTGTCTCATTAGAAAATTTTTGATAGAAATCTCTTCCATAAGCTTTTCTTCCAGTAAGAGAACCACTATTCCAAAAATTGAAAATGGATCCTGAGAATTGATTATTTCCACTTCTTGTAACCGCATTGATTGCAGCTCCTGCAAAACCAGATTGTTTAACATCATAAGGTGCAACATTAATCTGTATTTCTTCAATAGCGTCTAGAGAAATTGCACCAGAACCAGTTCTACCTCCCGCTTGTGCCTGATTTCCCAAACCAAAACCATTGTTAAAAACAGCTCCGTCAATTGTAAAGTTGTTAAATCTAGGATCTTGACCTCCAAATGATTGCCCATTACTATAAGGATTATACTTAGTAATATCGTTCACCGTTCTTCCTACAGTAGGCGTACGTGTTAGTGCCTCTGCACCAATAGTTGTTGATGCTCCTGTTGCTTTAGAGTTAATTATTCCTCCTTTAGTAGCTTTAATAGTTACTCCCTCAATACTCTTTGCTTTTGTTTCAGACATTACAATGTCTACATTGGAAGTATTACCCAAAGAAGTGTAAATTTCGTCTTGCTCAGTTTCTTTACGCCCTACAGCCGTAACAATTACTTTAAATGGACCTCCAACTCTTACGTTTGGAAGAGTGTAAACTCCTTGAGCATTAGTTTTTGTTGAATAACGGGTGCCCGAAGGTTCATGTATCACAACCACCGTGGAAGAGGCAACAGGCTTATTGTTATCGTCTTTTACGGTTCCTGAGATAATAGAAGATGTTACCTGAGCATAAGAGAATATACTCGCAAACATCATTACTGTAAACAGGTTCTTTTTCATAAGAAAAATATTAATTTCAAATTGGTTTATTAATTCCGCAAAATTACAACTTATTTTTTAACCAAAATTAACATTGTGTTAATTTTCAGGTATCTTTATTTTTTTTATTACAAATAAATTATGTATTCCATATTTTATAGCCTTTAGAAGAAAAGAGAAAACCAAGCACTAATGCTTGGTTCATGAAATTTTGAGTAAACATCTAATTTTTAATTGCTTTCAAACTCAAATCTATATTTTTTGCAGAATGTGTCAAAGCTCCGGCTGAAATATAAGTAACGCCGGTTTGTGCTATTTCTTGCAGTTTTTCGCGACCAATTCCACCCGAAGCCTCAGTTTCACATTTTCCACCGATAATTTCTACGGCTTTTTTCATGGTTTCTACGTCCATATTATCGAGCATAATGCGATGGATTCCTTCGGTATTAGCTGCTTCTTCTACTTCTTGTAAATTTCTGGTTTCTACTTCTATTTTTAACGGTTTTTTGAGTTTTTTAACATAATCTCTTGCCATTTTTACGGCATTGGTAATGCTTCCGTTGTAGTCAATATGGTTATCTTTTAGCATAATCATATCATACAAACCGTACCGGTGATTGGTTCCACCGCCTATGGCAACTGCCCATTTTTCGCAAATTCGGAAGTTGGGCGTTGTTTTTCGGGTGTCGAGCAATTTGGTTTTTGTACCTATTAATCGGGAGTCCCAATCGTGTGTAAGCGTGGCTATTCCGCTCATTCTTTGCATACAGTTCAAGACTAATCTTTCCGTAGAAAGTATAGACTGTGCACTTCCCGAGACAATGAAAGCAATGTCGCCAACTTTTGCCTGTTCTCCATCTTTTATAAAAACCTCGATGTCTAAATTTTCGTCAAAAGTTTTAAAAATAATTTTTGCCAATTCTACACCTGCCAAAATGCAGTCTTCTTTTACTAAAAGTTTGGCTTTTTGTTGTAAATCTTTTGGAATGGTAGCAAGAGTAGAGTGATCACCGGTTTCGATATCTTCTTGTAAGGCATTTTTGATGAACGTTTTCAGAGCCTTGTCGGTTACGTATTGGGGACGTTTCATAAGAAAAAAATTTATTTCAAGTTATAAAAGTACTTTAAAAGCAGACCAAACGTATTAAAACAAATTAAATTTGAATGAAAATTACACTGTTTTCTTTATCGCAAGGCAAAAATTAATTCTGTTTTAGTAATAACTAAGCCGCATGGCTTATTTAGAAAGACAAATCTAATGTTACATGGATAAGTTCTGCGTCTTTGCCTCCTTTTTTATTTTTCTTTCTTTAACCTTGCGTTTTAAAAATTTTAATGTGTTTGGCTTTCTTTAAGAAGGGTTATTTTATATAGTATAATGAACCTATTACTGTTTATCAAAAGGATTTAAACCAAATCTTTATTATAAAAAGCTCCTTTGTTCTCCGTCATGGCAATAGATTGTTTGATAATGAGATACGAAACATTTACCAAATTTCTAAGCTCCGAAAGCTGCGGCGAAAGAATGGAATAGTTATACAATTCCGTTACCGCATCAAAGATTTCTTTCTGTTTTCTCTTAGCCAACTCCAAGCGTTCGTTGCTGCGGACAATCCCTACCAAATCGCTCATCATTTCCTGCAATTGCTTTCGCAAATAGGTAATGATAACCATTTCGTCCATCATTTTCATACCTTCTTCGTTCCATTCCGGTACGTTTTCGAGGTCGGAATAGTTAAATTCATCTTTTTGTAAAAGTTCCACGGTTTTCATGGCTCCATTGTGCCCGAAAACCATACCTTCCAACAAAGAGTTCGATGCCAACCTATTCGCACCATGAAGTCCGGAATTGGTGCATTCCCCAACTGCAAAAAGATTTTTGATGGAAGATTGAGCGTTCATATCAATATCAATTCCTCCACATAAATAATGCGAAGCCGGAACTACAGGAATCAATTGTTTCATGGGGTCGATGCCTTCGTCCAAACATTTTTGGTAAATATTGGGAAAATGTTCAATGAATTTTTCTCTGTTCATATGGGTACAGTCGAGCCCTACAAACTCATCACCGGTAATTTTCATTTCATTGTCTATGGCTCTGGCTACAATGTCCCGCGATGCCAATTCTTCGCGTTCATCGTATTTGTGCATAAATTTTTCGCCATTTTTAGTGCGGAGTTTCGCCCCATCGCCACGAACGGCTTCGGAAATCAGAAACAACATTCCATCTCTTTTGGAATACATTGCCGTTGGGTGAAACTGGATATACTGCATATTGGAAACCTTTCCACGAGCCCTGTGAACAAAAGCGATTCCGTCTCCTGTTGCAATAATAGGGTTGGTGGTATTTTTGTAAACATGACCCGCTCCTCCCGTGGCTACCATGGTTACTTTTGCTGTAATTTTCTCAATTTTTTTGTTTTTTTGATCGAGAACATAGGCTCCGTAACACGTGATGTTGTTCTTGTCCCAAGTTTTTCCGGGAATATGATGTTGCGTAATTAAATCTACTACGTAGTGATAATCTAAAATTTTGATGTTCTCCGATTTGTCGATATATGCCAAAAGAGCACGTTCTATCTCGGCACCGGTGATATCTTTGTGGTGTACAATTCTGTTTTCGGTGTGTCCGCCTTCTCTACCGAGTTTGAAATTACCATCTTTCTGATCAAAATTTACGCCCCATTCTACAATTTCGCGGAAACGTTTCGGACCTTCTTCTACCACCATTTTCACCACTTCCAGATTGTTTTCGCCATCTCCGGCTCGCATGGTGTCGTCTACATGTTTTTGGAAGTTATCTTTGTCTAAATCTATTACTACTGCTAACCCACCTTGGGCATATTTGGTATTGGTTTCATCTTCCTCGGCTTTTGTCACGATGGTTATTTGGGCATGGGGCAATTGTTGAGCAATTTTAATAGCGTAAGAAAGCCCCGAAATCCCTGAACCAATTACAAGTACATCTGTTTTTATCATTTTTATTGAGTAGTTTATATATGCAAAATATTTATGGGGTATTATTTTTGACACAAAAAGTGTTTAGGATACCAATTCCTCAATCATTAGCATTCAAAATTATTTCAAAACAAAGATAATAATAATCACGCTTACCCATCTTCACAAAGTTTTTTTTAATAAAAATAGGTAACTTTGAAGAAAGAAAGTTTTGTTGTGTAATAATTGTTACACAGTTTCTGCAAAATAAATATCAACTTTGCCTTACCAAAGGCTCAAATTAATTTATTAAAATCATGAACCTTTTAGATCAAATCAACTTAAATAAAGAAAGACCTTCGGTTATCATTATAAAGAAAACCGAAAAATCGAAAATATTTTCGGTGGGATTACTCAAAAATCAGATTTTGAAGAAGCACACTACGTCTTTTTCCACTTTACTCTTGGTACTAAAGGGCGAAATAACCTTTCGAATCCATGAAAAGTCTTTTGTATTAAAGGAAATGGACACTTTTGAAATTCCAGTAGAAGTGGAACACGAAGTAGTAGGAAATCAGGAAGAGAATATATTCTTACTGAATCAGGAATTGAATTAAAACAAAGAATAAATATGATCACTCATTTTTTAACCAAAAACAAATTGGGATTAGTAGGTATAGTACTTGGCGGACTATTGGGTTATGCGTACTATTACTTCATTGGGTGCAATTCCGGGGCATGTGCGATTACTTCAAAGCCACTCAACAGTAGTATTTATGGAGTTTTGATGGGATATTTACTCCTGTCTACTTTTGAAAAATCAACAAAAAAAGAGAAATAATGTTAGCATTTTTAAAGAAATTATTTGGCGGAAATTCGGTAGACTATGCCGAATTGGTGAAAAACGGAGCTCAGATTATAGACGTGAGAACTTCAGCAGAGTTTGCCGGAGGACATATAAAGGGTTCTAAAAATATTCCGCTACAAAGTCTGAAGCAAAATATAAATAAAATAAGCAAAAATAAGCCCATCATTACATGTTGTGCCAGCGGTATGAGAAGTGCATCTGCCAAAAGCCTACTAAAAGCCAATGGTTTTGAGGAAGTATACAATGGTGGCGGTTGGGCAAGTTTAAATAATAAGATATAAACACATGCAAAATAGAATTTTAAAAGGGTGGAATATACGAAGGGCATTCTACCTAATTGGAGGGCTTTTGATGGCAGGACAAAGTATCGCTGTAGGACAGTGGATTTTTGGAGTTTTCGCTTTGTACTTCATCATTATGGCGGTATTCAACTTGGGTTGTGCCGCAGGAAATTGCTCAGTAAATTATACATCTGATAAAAAAGAAAATGCAAAACCTTAGTAGCTATGTCCGAAAATAAAGATAAATTTCAGGAGCTCATAGAGTCCGACATTCCTGTACTCATCGATTTTTTTGCCACATGGTGCCAACCGTGTAAGGTAATGTCTTCCGTTTTGACCTCCGTGAAAGAACAAGTGGGAAGCTCTGCCCGAATTATAAAAGTAGATATCGACCAATATCCTTATTTAGCATCGCGATACCAAGTGAGAGGAGTTCCTACGCTTTTGTTATTCAAAAACGGAGAATTACTATGGCGTGAAAGCGGCGTGAAAGATGTAAATACCTTAGTAAAACTGATTAACGAACATCAATAAAATTACGAAGCTACAACATTTGCACAGGCAAGATTATCCTACGAAACTTATAAATTCAAAAAAATAGAGGGTTTGGATTCTATAATCCAAACCTTTGTACATTTTTACGGCTTCACAACTTCTACAATCTTTTAAATATCTTACTCCTTACCTGATAATTTATATGTTTTTGGATAATGAAATATCACTATCTTTGCACCCTAAATTTTTACTATGTCAAAGTCATTAATCCCGAAACTACAAGCAATTAAACAGAGGTACAACGAAGTTGCTGATTTAATTATACAGCCCGATGTAATTACGGACCAAAAGCGATATTCTTCACTTAATAAAGAGTACAGCGATTTGGGCAAAATTGTGGAGGTTTTCGACCGGTATATGAATTCTCTTAGCTCCATACAGGAAGCCGATGAGATTATTGCCGATGGCTCAGATAAAGACATGGTAGACTTAGCCAAAATGGAAAAACAGGAAGCTATAGACCGTATCCCGCAACTGGAAGAGGACTTGAAATATCTCCTAATTCCCAAAGATCCCGCAGACGATAAAAACGTAATGGTAGAACTCCGTGCAGGAACAGGTGGTGATGAAGCTGCTATTTTTGTAGAAGATGTCTACCGAATGTATTCTATGTATTTTAAAACCAAAGGATGGAGACATGAGATTACCGATTCCAACGAGGCTTCTAAAGGCTTCAAGGAATTGATCATGAAAGTAGAAGGAGAAGGCGTATACGGAATTATGAAATTTGAAAGCGGTGTGCATCGTGTGCAACGTGTTCCCGAAACCGAATCTCAAGGTAGAGTACACACTTCCGCTATTACTGTCGCTGTTTTACCCGAAGCCGAAGAAGTAGATGTAGAAATTAACCCCGCAGATATCGAAATGCAAACCTCTCGTTCAGGAGGTGCAGGTGGACAAAATGTAAACAAAGTAGAAACCAAAGTACAACTCACTCACAAACCATCGGGCATTGTAGTAGTATGCCAACAAGCCCGTTCGCAGCTGGCAAACCGAGAATTGGCAATGGAAATGCTAAGAACCAAACTCTATGATATCGAATTGCAGAAATCACAAGGCGATATTGCAGCTCAAAGAAAAAGTATGGTATCTACCGGTGACCGATCTGCCAAAATACGAACTTACAACTACCCACAAGGACGAGTAACCGACCATAGAATCAACAAATCCATCTACAACTTAGATGCCTTTATGAATGGAGACATCCACGAAATGTTGGAATCCCTGATTATGGCAGAAAATGCCGAAAAAATGAAAGGGCAAGAAGAGGATTATTAGGAGTTCTAAATAGGTAACGGTAATTTTCCGACCGCACTGTTTTCAGAGTTAAATTATACGGAGTAAGAACGTTATTTCCACTGTCTTTTCTATACTCTTACAGATGACAAGCAAAATCAATTGATAAAATTTAAAATGACAATCAATGAAAAAAAATGCTGGAACTTCCCTTTTTAATTCTTGCTCATAAAATCATAGAAATAGAAAAAATCCCCGATTTACCTAATTTTGAAAACGATATTTCGATTGCATTTTCAAATGAATGTTTAACCTGAATTCGGGATAAGAAAACTTATAAATAATTGAAAATAAACACTTTATTTTTTTCATCGCAACGGCAAACAAAGAAATCAATCATTTTTAGCTTTTTTTAAGATAAACCAAGCCACTTCGATTTCTTCAATAAGTTTCACGCCTTTGTTTGTCTTAAATATTTAAAAATCAATTAAATAAATATCTTTGTTTACCGTTGCGATTAAATATCTTATCCCGAACTCACGTTATTTAGGTCTGTACAAAGATTTGCTCTCGCTGTAAATAACGGCGATGAAAATACAATGAAATCTTTACATCTAAAAACATCAAAAGGAGAAAAATTAGCCTATAGCACGGGAGCTAATGACATATCAAAACTCGCAGGTTGGTTGATAGAATTGGGAAGTCACTAAAACATCTGTAATGGGTATACCAAAAGCCCACCGAAGATTACCCAACAACCATTCTTAATTCAATAAAGTTTCTAATATTGCATTTTCCACAACTTTGGAGAAGTTGCTCCTACTAAAATAGCAATGAGCATTGTGATACTTCCTCCGATAACTACCGAAGGAACCACCCCGAATAATTTTGCAGCAACACCACTTTCAAACTGCCCGAGTTCATTGCTTGATGTAATGAAAATACTATTAACACTCATCACTCTTCCACGCATATGGTCGGGAGTTTTTAACTGAACAATAGTCCCTCGAATAACTACACTTATACCATCTAAAATTCCACTTAGAACCAATATAAAAAAGGAAAGCAAAAAATATCGGGATAAGCCAAACAGCAAAATACAAAGACCGAAACCTGCTACAGCAAAAATTAAAATCTTGCCCTGATTCCTTCTCAGAGGGATAAACGTGAGTGTGATAATGGTAAGCATGGCTCCAATATCGGTTGCGGCATTCAGGAAGCCATAACCTGTAGCTCCTACCTTCAAAATATCTGCTGCAAATACAGGAATCATAGCAACAGCACCACCAAACAATACGGCAAACAAATCCAAGGTAAGTGCTCCTACGATTTCTTTGGTTTTGAAAATATAATCCAAACCTTCTTTAATACTTTCGGATATATTTACCTTTTTATCTTTATAATCCGAGGGTTGCGGACGAACTTTTAAAAAGAAAAAACTCGCCAAAATAAGTAAAAATACAATGACAATAAGAGCTCCTTTAATCTGAACAAGAGCCACCAAAAAACCACCTATAGCATGTCCCAAAACCGAAGCTGTTAAAAACGTGGCTTGATTCACGGTAATGGCTTGAGGCAATTGCTCTTTGGTCACAATCCTAGGAATCATAGAAGGAACAATTGGTCCCAAAAACGCCCTGAAAATACCCGTTAAAAAGATAACTGAATAAATAATGTAAGAGATTGCCTTATTGTTCAGTCCCAAATCCTGATGAAACCATGCAGGAATCAAAAGACTACCCAGCAGGACAACATAGGCAAAATTACAAATTAGCAACAGCCTTTTCTTCTCATTCATATCTATGAAATATCCGGCATACAAAGCACAACTTACCGCCGGAATTACCTCCGACAGCCCTATAAGCCCTATAGAAAAAGGATCTTTGGTTAAATCATAAATCCACCACCCAATGAGGGTTGCCGTCATCCTAAATCCTAAAACAAGCGAAAGTCGCCCAAGAATTAGATTTCTAAACTCTTGTATTTTGAGTATTTTAAAGGCTTCGTATGAAATTTTGGGCATGGCTGTGATTGAAGGGTGAATTCTTTTGTTCAGATTCTAAAACATCAAAAATCTTTTGTTCAGGTTTCCTCGTTTGGCTTCTTCATAATCCTCAGCCGAACAAGGCAGGCAGTTTTCAAGCATTTCGGCATTACCGAAATACCACGAATTACTAAAAATCTCTCTTCTGAAAGTATATTCTTGATCATCTACCAAAACCAAATAGGTCTCGAAACTCTGTTCTTTAGGATGAGATTTTCTGATATTGATGCCATCTACCAAATACCAAATCATTTGGGCAAGAAGCTGAACGTTTGCATTTCCCTGATAAGAAAAATTGAAAATACCCACTGCCTTAAGATTTTGAGAAAGCCCGGCGTCTTTCATCAATGCACAGATTTCCCGATTATTAAAACCATTAACCTGTGGAGCAATAGAGAAAGGCTCTCCACGACTCTCCACCGCATTGCAATCCACACTTACAAAATCCGATTTTCTAAAAAAAGGTTCTGCTCGATGGGTGTTTCCCACTAATTCAGACAATCTCAAACAGTTGAAATCTACATTTTCTAGTAATTTCAATGTTTCTGTATTGTTGAGGTGCTGTTGGTATCCTAAAAAATGAAAATTTTTGATGGAGAGTTGCTTATCCGTAAAAACTTTGAATAGAGCGTTGTTGGCCGTTATCTCATTTTCCTGTGTGGAAAAATTAATTTTTGCTCCAATGTGCGTCCATTCCAAGTTTTTTTGATGAAAATTCAAAGAGAAAACTTCAGATTTTATAAGATCCAAACTCCCTCCAATTACTATAGGAATACAGTTTTTGTGTAGGCATAGCGAAATGAGTTCCTCCACTACAAACCTTGTATCTTCAAGGGTTTTTCCTAAAATTACATCTCCCAAATCTACCAAGGAAATCTCCCAATCATTTTTGCTCAATGGGTAGAAGTGCCTTCTGAACAAGGAAGAATCTACCTCTTTCCCTCTATTGGCTCCTCTATAGTCCGAACAAAAAATTAAAACGATTGTATTTTCTTCAATTTCATTGGAAATTCTACTGCCGATTTGCCACGGTTCTGAATTGAGTTTTAAAGGAGGTTGGGTAATATCTTCGAGATTCATTTGATTGAAATAAGTTGTACAAATTTAAACAAAAAAAAGCCACAATTTCTTGTGACTTGGGTTTAATCATTATTTTTTCGCCGTTTTCTTTGCCGTTGTTGTTTTCTTGGCGGGTGCTTTTTTCGGTTTTTCTTTAAAGGCGTTTTTATCTTGTGCCACAATCCATTTTTTCACTTCTTCCAAACTCACTTCGGCTAATTCTTCTGCGGTGTATTTTTCGTCTTTTTTATTTTTAGGAATTTTCAACATGGCTTTTCCAAAACGGATAAATGGCCCCCATCTTCCATTCTCGAGGGAGATTTTTTCTTTTTCCCATTGCTGAATGTAGCGGTTGGCTTCTTTTTCCAATTTAGCCTCAATAAGTTCATTGATGTCACTTTGCGACAGATTTTCAAAATTATACCGCTTCGGAACATTAATGAAAATGGATTGATATTTGATGAAAGGTCCAAAACGCCCTGTTCCTTTCGTTACAGGTTCTCCTTTGTAAGTCGCAATGGGTGCATCTGCAATTTGTTTTTCTTTGATGATTTCCTCGGCACGTTCTTGATTTACCGAAAGGGCATCTTCTCCTTTGGGAATACTGATGAACGTTTCTCCCCATTTTACATAAGGTCCGAATCTGCCCACTCCCACAGAAACAGGCTGCCCTTCGTACGGCTGCAAATCAAATGGGATTTTAAACAACTCCAAGGCTTCTTCTAAACTAATGGTAGAAATATTTTGATTCGCCATCAAACTGGCAAAAATGGGTTTTTCCTCATCGCTTTGTTCGCCAATTTGTACCATAGGTCCAAAACGCCCGATTCTTACAGAAACTTGTTTGCCTGTTTTGGGATCTTTACCCAAAACTCTTTCACCGGTTGCACGGTCTGCATTTTCTTGTACATCTTCAATTTTTGGGTGAAAATCGTCGTAGAAAGTCTTTAACGTTTCTTTCCATTTTTCGGCACCATTGGCAATGTCATCAAAATCTTGCTCTACCTTTGCAGTAAACCCATAATCGAGAATTTCTGCAAAATTTTCCATTAGGAAATCATTTACTACCATTCCGATGTCGGTAGGCACAAATTTATTTTTGTCGCCTCCATATTTCTCTTCCAAAACCTCTTTTTTCAAAGATTTCGTCAAGGTCATTTTTACGATTTCACGAGTTTGTGGTTCTATTTCTCGTTTGTCCACATATTCTCGATTTTGAATGGTTTGAATCGTAGGTGCATACGTAGAAGGTCTCCCGATGCCTAATTCTTCTAATTTTTTTACCAAACCTGCTTCCGTGTATCGTGCAGTTGGTCGTGAGAATTTTTCGGTGGCTTCTATTTTTTTATAGGCTAAAACTGCGCCGACTTTTACTTTTGGTAATAGTTTCTCGTTGTCTTCAGCATCATCGTCCTCATTTTTCACAATTCCGTAGGCTTTTAGGAAACCATCGAAAATAATAACTTCTCCTTGTGCCTCAAAAGGCTGTGAAAGTTTAGGATTGCCGATTTCGATAACGGTTTTTTCAATTTTTGCATTCGCCATTTGCGAAGCCAGAGTACGGCGGTAAATCAATTGGTACAATTTGTTCAACTGTGCATCGCCGATAGATTTTACACCAAAATCGGTCGGTCGGATTGCTTCGTGGGCTTCCTGTGCCGAAGCAGATTTTGTGGTATAATTTCGGGGTTGAGAATAATTTTCACCAAATTCTGAAATAATTTGGGCTTTTGCTCCATTTATAGCCTCTTGCGAAAGATTTACCGAATCGGTACGCATATAAGTAATATAACCTTCTTCGTACAAACGCTGTGCAATTCGCATGGTAGAAGTGACATTGTACCCCAGTCTGTTGCTGGCCTCCTGTTGTAGAGTTGAGGTGGTAAATGGTGCCGAAGCCGTTCTGGTTCCGGGTTTTACCTCTACATTCAGCACCTTAAATTCGGTATCTTTTGCGGTTTCTAAAAATTGCTCCGCCTCATTTTCTTTAGCAAAATCTTTTTTGAGTTTGGCTGAAATTTCCTGTTTTCCTTCGTTTAAGAAAACTCCCTCTACTTTATAAGAAGATTGTGGTTTGAAGGCTCGGATTTCCTTTTCTCTTTCTACAATTAACCGAACAGCAACCGATTGTACTCGCCCTGCAGAAAGTCCCGTTCTTATTTTTCGCCACAAAACAGGCGACATTTCAAAACCTACAATTCGGTCCAAAACTCGGCGAGCTTGTTGAGCATTTACGAGGTTTTGGTCTATTTTTCGTGGATTTTCTATCGCTTTTAAGATGGCATTTTTGGTAATTTCGTGAAAAACAATGCGTTTTGTATTGTCGTCTTTTAGTTTTAATTCTTCAGCGAGATGCCATGCAATGGCTTCCCCTTCTCGGTCTTCATCGGAAGCGAGCCAAATGGTATCTGCCTTTTTAGCGGCAGCTTTGAGCTCGGCTACCAGTTTTTTCTTGTCTGCTGAGACTTCATAATCCGGCGTGAATGTTGCCAAATCTATACCCATTCCCTTCTTGGGCAAGTCCCGAATGTGTCCAAAACTGGATTTCACTTCGAAGTCTTTACCCAAATATTTTTGAATCGTTTTGGCTTTCGCCGGAGATTCGACAATGACGAGATTTTTTGACATAACCGAAATTTTTTTTGCAAAAGTAGGATTTATTTTTAATTCAAAATTGAACCTGGTATAAAACTTCTTTTTTGAATTTTATTACTAAGGGTTTATAACATGTCTTAAATCATCTGTAACATCTATTTCTATTTCTTATTTTTGCTAAAAATTAAATTAGAATTATGAAAAAGACTCTATTCTTGTTTTGCTCCTTTTTGACTTTATTATTGAATGCTCAAAAGACACCTATTAAACTCAATGTTAATATTAAAGATCCTCATACCTCAACCAAATCTCTTACTTTGCTTGATTTAAGAGAGAATAAAGAAATCGGTTCATTAGCCTATGGAGATGAATTAGAAATGAAATCAATTGATTTTCAACCCAATCCTGAACAGGCTTTTACCGATTGGTATTTTAGATACAATAAAGAGTTGGGAGATGATACAATGGTTTTGGTCTTAAAGAAACTGAGCGTTTCTGATGAAAAAAATGATGAAAAAACAAGAATAGCAAAAACTGATATTTCTGCAGGAATTTTCATTAAAAAAGACAATCAATATAATTTTGTTACACGGGTAGATACCACTTATTCTGTGAAAGGATCCAATATTCAATCTCTGGTTTTACAAAGCATACCTTATGTATTAGGCAAAGCGATTAAAAAATCTTATTCTATTGTTCCTTGGAAAAATTCTTTGACAAAAGAAGAGTTGCCAAACTACGAAAACGTACTACAATCGCAGATGAGTACGTTTAAAAACGAGCCACTAAAAAATGGAATATATAAGAACTATTTTTCTTTTTTTACTCAAAACCCAGAAGAGGGAACCTATTCTTATATTAAAGATGACAAAGGAAATCTCACTAGAGCAATAGGAATGGATAAAGACAAAAAAAGGGTTCCCGCAAGGCAAATATACGCGTATATAGAAAATGGGAAAGCTTTTAGAAATACTGCAATAGGCTTTCAGGAAATTTTTAGAGATGATAAAGGATATTATTTACTGACCAACCACGCCTCACTCTTTCCGGAACAGATGGACTCTTCTTATGGAATGTTTGGATTAATTGGTGCTATAGCAGGATCTATAGCAGCAGATTCTGCAAATAAAAAAAATCAAGTAAAGGAGAAAGTTAAATTTTATTTAGACCCTCTTACAGGAAACTATACAGAAAAATAACAAATCGGGTTAGAGTTTTCTAACCCGATTTTTTTATAAATCCAAATTTTTGTCGTATACAAATATCGGCTTTCGTAAGAAAATTTTCAGTAAAGATTTTTAACAATTCCAAAAAATCCTTTAAAAAGATTAAATTTGCAGATTAGGAAGAAATTAAATGAAGAATATAAGAAATTTTTGCATTATTGCCCATATCGACCATGGTAAAAGTACCTTGGCAGATAGGCTTTTGGAATACACCAATACCGTAACCCAAAGAGAGTTGCAATCTCAGACTTTGGACGATATGGATTTGGAAAAAGAGCGTGGAATTACCATAAAATCTCACGCCATACAAATGGATTACGAATATAAGGGCGAAAAATACGTTCTTAACCTTATTGATACTCCCGGACATGTGGATTTTTCCTACGAAGTCTCTCGGTCTATCGCTGCCTGCGAAGGTGCTTTGCTTATTGTAGATGCTGCACAAAGTATTCAGGCACAAACCATTTCCAATCTCTATTTGGCCTTGGAAAACGATTTGGAAATCATCCCGATTCTCAATAAGATAGATCTTCCTTCGGCAAATCCCGAAGAAGTGACCGACGAGATTGTGAACCTTTTGGGTTGCAAACCGGAAGATGTTTTGAGGGTTTCGGGGAAAACAGGAGAAGGTGTTCACCACCTCTTGGAACAAATTGTAGAGAGAATTCCGGCTCCGGTAGGCGATCCTGAAGCTCCGCTTCAGGCTCTTATTTTTGATTCTGTGTACAACCCTTTCCGTGGAATTGAGGCCTATTTTAAAGTGGTAAACGGAAAAATATCCAAAGGAGAGAAGGTAAAGTTTATGGCAACCGATAAAGTTTACGAAGCCGATGAAGTAGGAACATTAAAACTAAAACAATCTCCTAAATCGGTCATTAAAACCGGAGACGTAGGCTATATTATTTCCGGAATCAAAGATGCAAGAGAGGTAAAAGTAGGAGATACCATTACATCTATGGTGAATCCTGCTTCTGCTGCTATAGATGGCTTCGAAGAGGTAAAACCTATGGTATTCGCAGGGATTTATCCTATAGAATCGGAAGATTTTGAAGAACTGAGATTTTCTTTGGAAAAACTGAGGCTCAATGACGCATCATTGGTTTTTGAACCCGAAAGTTCGGCGGCACTTGGTTTTGGTTTCCGATGCGGATTTTTAGGAATGCTGCATATGGAAATTGTACAAGAACGCTTGGATAGGGAGTTCAACATGAATGTAATAACCACTGTTCCCAACGTTTCTTATCACGGGTACACCAAAAAAGAGCCCGATACGCCTATTCTCATCAACAACCCATCTGAAATGATGGATCCCAGTACGATGGACAGAGTGGAGGAACCTTTCATTAAAGCAACTATTATTACCAAAGCGGAATTTGTAGGACCTGTAATGACACTTTGTATCGAAAAAAGAGGAGAAATCGTGAACCAAAGTTACTTGACTTCGGATCGGGTAGAACTTGCTTTCAATATGCCATTAGCAGAAGTTGTTTTCGATTTTTACGACCGTTTAAAATCTATTTCCAAAGGCTATGCCTCTTTCGATTATCACCCAATTGGTATGCGAGCATCTAAATTGGTAAAAATGGATATTCTCATCAATGGAGATATGGTAGATGCCTTGTCTTCCTTGATTCACGATAGTAATGCCTACCATATCGGTAAAAAAATGTGTGAAAAACTACGTGAACTGATTCCGAGACAGCAGTTTGATATTGCTGTTCAGGCGGCTCTCGGGACAAAAGTTATTGCCAGAGAAACCATTAAGGCACTTCGAAAAGATGTAACAGCAAAATGTTATGGTGGCGACATTTCCCGTAAACGAAAACTTCTGGAAAAACAAAAAGAAGGTAAGAAAAAAATGAAGCAAATAGGTAGAGTAGAAGTACCTCAATCTGCATTTATGGCAGTACTGAAATTGAATGATTAACTATTGGATATTTTTTTAAAAATTCATAAAAAGCCCGTCTTGTAGAGTACAAGACGGGTTTTTGTTAGAAGAAAAAATCTCTAAACAGAGATTCACGACTTTATATAGAAATTGTCACAATTAATCTTATCCGGAACCACCAAGATTAAAAATGAAAATTCATCTGGACATAGCCAACTTTCCCTAATCCGTATTCGTTCCACTTCGTTGTGTTATCCTTTGAAAAAGTAGCGTGGTCTACCGTGATATTTCGCTTGAAGTAGAGTGTAGGCTCCGTGGAAATAGAAAAATGTTTTGAAATATTGTACTGTATACCAAGTACGATACCCGCACCTAAGTTATGTTCATCTTTATTAATGTTTTTGAAATGAGCATATTTATACATGATATCGAAGCCGTAATAAACAGACCAAGATCTATATCTCCTAAAATTTCTATCAATCCCTATTTTTAAACCTCCTTGGGTATATCCACTCTCTCCACTGTTTCCTTCGTAGCTTACACCCGCTCTCCATGCTATTTTATCGTTTTTATAATAGCGATATTCCAAATTGTATGAATTGGCATCAGAGGTAAATGCAGACTTTATAAAGTTATTCAGACCTATTCCTACCTGATGCTTAATTTGTTGGTCATAGGACAAAAAATTATTGTCTTGTGCAAAAATAGTAGCACAAGACAATAAAAATACGATTGAAAAAAAAGACCTCATTATCTATTTCAAATAATTCGCAAAAATAGCCTCTATTTTCTCTTGGAAATCTCCTACATATACTTCTACATTTTCACTTGTTCCATCTGAATATACTATGAAAATTTCATCTTTATTATTTACTTTTTTAATAATCAAATCTCCAATTTTTTTGCCATCATACAATGCCTCAGCCTTAGTGTTGCTGTTAATTTGTTCTATGGTAGGCTTGGCTATAGCTGCTAAAGCTTCAACATTTACTGCATAAGTAGCTTTTAAACTCCCCTCGGTAATCACTCCTTTTACTTGTTTTATATCGTTTTTTATAGAAGTCATATTTCCATAATCAGCATGTTGCAAAGTAACATTGGTAACCAAAGAAGTTACACAACCATTGGGTGTAGATGAGTTGTAGTTCAACTCAAATTCTTTGGTATTTATTCTTCTCCAAGTAATTTTGTGCGTGAAAGGAGCTGTAAAAATGTTGATGTCTGCACTTAGAGGCATCGAAAAATTGGTTCCGGCATCAAAAGTTACATTCGACAGGTTCATGAAAAAAACAGTTTTATCTGATCTTTTCACTACAAAATTAAAGGTTTTTGGTATCCATACACTACTCGTATTGAACACCGTACTTACATCGCCAAAACTATCCAAAGTGGCTTCGGAATCTATCGTTTGATTTTCTCTTGAAGGAAACTTAAGGGTAACAGCCGTTGTAGAAGCTGCCGTCTTATTCCAAGATTTAGTACTGCTGTTCCAAGTATAAACTCCCGTTCTGTTGGCAAATTGAAATCTGTCATTAATTACAAATTTGCCATATTGAAGTTCAAATTTTTCGAAAATATTTTCTAAATAAGTAGAATTGAAAACATGGTCGGTATTATTGAAAAAAAGAATACAATATGAAGTTAGAAAAATCTCCATCATCTAAGGTATTCATACAATCATAGAACCCACTAATGGTTTTTTTGATGTTTTGTTTGTCTTGTGCTACTGTGGTGGTAGATTCTGTAGGATCTTCTGTGGTTCCTTTGGAACAAGAATTTGCGGTTAATATTATCGCTAAAGAAGCAATAATACTAAAGAATAATTTTCTGAGTTTCATAATTTTAAAAATTTTTACAAAGATAACAACTATAAAATTGTTGTGAAAACTCATTCAATCTTTTCCTTAAGAAAGATTTCTTATTTTAAGATATTTAAAAGGTTGGGGTGAAAATGTGGAGCGAAGGACATTCGAATTACCCAAAATTCTGTAACTCCACCAGTCTTTTGTACACTCCATTATTACTCAGAAGGTTTTGGTGGGTTCCTTGCTCTATGATATTGCCTCGTTCCATTACGACAATCCAATCTGCTTTTTGAATCGTAGAAAGCCTATGAGCAATAACCAAAGAGGTGCGGTTTTCCATCATTTTTTCCAAAGCATCTTGTACAAAACGTTCGGATTCGGTATCTAAAGCAGAGGTCGCTTCATCTAAAATCATAATCGGTGGATTCTTAAGAACCGCTCTCGCAATAGAGAGCCGTTGTTTCTGACCTCCAGATAGTTTATTGCCATCGTCCCCGATATTGGTTTGGTATTTTTGGGGTAAATTTTCTATAAACAGGTGAGCATTGGCAATTTGGGCAGCTTCTATAACTTCAGCTTCTGTAGCATTGGGTTTTCCCATCAAAATATTGTTGTACACCGAATCGTTGAACAGCACCGATTCCTGCGTTACCATACCCAGAAGTTTTCTGTAGTCTAAGAGTTTGAGGTTTTTTATATTAATTCCATCAATCAAGATTTCACCTTCACTCACATCATAAAACCTTGCCAACAAGTTGGCAATAGTTGTTTTTCCGCTTCCCGATTGTCCTACCAAAGCTATTGTTTTTCCTTTAGGAATGGTAAGGGAAAAGTTTTTGAGAATTACATTGTCTCTATCGTAATAAAAACCAATATTTTTAAATTCAATCTTTTCCTTTAGTGTAGATATGGCTATCGGATTGGGGCTTTCCTCTACTCTTAAATCATAATCCAAGACCTCCGAAACCCTTTGTAATGAAGGCAAACCACCCTGAATAGAAGAAATGGCAGACGATAATTTTTTAGCGGGTTCAAGAATTTGATAAAACAAGCCTATAAAAACTAGAAATGTCTCCGGCTCCATTGTTTTTGCATTAATAATTTGAACACCTGCAAACCATGTAATCAATAGCATGGTTACAGAGCCTAAAAACTCACTTGAAGGAGATGCCAATTCTCGTCTTCGGCTCATGCCTATTGTATATTTTTGCCAATTATCCGTAGTGGTATCAAATCTATTTTTCAGGATTTTGTCTGCATTAAAAATCTT
The DNA here is from genome assembly GCA_017995195.1 of Cloacibacterium sp. GTDB lineage: Bacteria > Bacteroidota > Bacteroidia > Flavobacteriales > Weeksellaceae > JAGOJI01. Next base: position 76,507 of record JAGOJI010000001.1, on the reverse strand, counting down.
GATTACTTTGGAAGATTTCAGCGTTTCATCTACCAAAGAAAACAAGTTCCCCAGCTCCTGTTGAGCACTCATGGCTTGTTTCTTCAAACTTTTGCCCACCCATGAGATAATAAAGCCCATAACCGGAAAAACCACCAAAGAAAACAGAGTTAACTTAGGCGAAAGAAGAAAAAGTGTGATGAGCGATGAAACAATCATAAAAGGAGCATTGACAATATCTACCAAAACACCCATAATAGAGCCTTCTACACCGCCTATATCGTTGGAAATTCTCGACATCATATCTCCCTTTCGTTGTTCGGTAAAAAAGGAAACGGGAAGTTTCAAGAACTTGCTATACATAGCTGTTCGTAAATCCTTGGTAATGCCTACCCGATAATTAACCAACAGAAAAGAACCCAAGTACCTGAAAATATTCCTCAACAAAAACGAAAATGCCGTTACAATACAAAGTATTGCCAATACACGTACTACGCCATCTTCATCTATTTTCAGTTGAATATTGTAATAGGCAACATCTTTAAGATATTTGAAAGAATCTCCAAATCTACCACTAAATACAGGTTCTTTAGAAGTATCTACCTTAGCCGTTGTCCCAAACATCATACCCAAAATAGGCATCATGGTAGCTACCGAAAAAATGTTGAGTACAGAGTAAAGAATATTGAAAAATATACTTCCTAATAGATATTTTTGGTGTGGTCGAGCAAAAGATAAAATTCTGTTTAAAGGCTTCATTGAATGAAATTTCGGGGGCTAAATTACGGAAATTTTAAATTGCAAATAAATATTTGAAAATCCACTATCAAACAAAAAAAACAGCTTTGATTACTCAAAACTGTTTCCACTCAATAATAAATCGTTGTGTGATTATCGGAGTCTGTCTACAGATTTTACGAGTTTCTCATCTTTTTGGATATGAATGTTCGCAAAAACAAACATCACCAAAGCAATGAGCGGAAATATAAACTCAATACCCTTCTCAGGAATCGAAATTCCTCCGGGTAAGTTGAGCATCCAGTACACCAATAAACCAATCAACAAAGCGTTTATAAATATGTTCAATCGGTTGAACAATACTTGTCTCGGTCGGTTTTTATAACTAAAAATGCTAATCAAAGACAATAGCAAAGAGCCACATGCAACCATACTTATTACAGAATTACTTCCCAATACTTCCACATCTTGCGAGGTAAAATACAACGCAACAGATAGCAAGATAGTAACGATAAGATAAAGAGTTTGTATTCGCTGTAGCACCGTTTTTTTGATTTAATTTTTAGGCAATGCTCAAAATGGGCATTACAAGTTGTAGAATGCAAAAATAAAATATTTTTTTGTATTTATCAAAAATAGTGTAGATTTGCAGGATAAATACAACTTTATGTAAAGTAAGTCGCCTGACTTTACTTTTCCTATTATCACACATTTTATTTACAATTTAATTTTACTTTTTACAAACGTATATGTTTAACATCGAAAGCCTAAGGTCATTGTCCGATACGGAACTGACCAAAATTTCTAAAGATTTAGGCGTTAAAGTAGTAAGAAATAGCACAGAAAACGACAAAATTTTCGCTATTCTTGACTTCCAGGCTTCTAATCCTATAGTAACCGGCAATTACTACAACGCCACCCAAACTACAATGAAAAACCAAGAAGAAGAAAAAGAAGAGAGCACAAAAACTGCTGCGGCAAGTACCGCAAAAAAACCAAGAGGAAGAAAAAAAGCAGAAAAACCTGCCGAACTTTTTGAAGAAATTCCCACAACAGAGGAAACACCTACCGAAGAAAATATTTCGGAACCTGAAACAGAAACAACTTCTGCCAAAAGGCTAAGAAAACGCATCTCTTCCGACAAAAAAACCGAAGAAGATTCCCCTGTAACAGAAGAAACACTCCTCATAACAACAGAAGAAAAAACAACAACAGAGGAAAAAACGGTAGAAGAACAAAAACCTCAGTCTCAACAAAGGCAACAAAATAACAAGAATAAAAATAACCACAGAAATCAACACCAATCCTCTCCTCAAAACGGAAACGGAGAAAAAGAGAAGGAAGAAGAATCTCCTTCAAAAAATTTCAATTTTGATAATATTGTGACCGTAGAGGGCGTACTAGAGATCTTACCGGACAATTATGGTTTTTTACGCTCTTCAGACTTCAACTATATTTCTTCCCCCGACGATGTATTTGTCTCTACCAACCAAATCAGAAATTATGGACTCAAAACAGGAGACACCGTAAAGGGTATCGTAAGACTCCCTAAAGAGGGCGAAAAATATTTCTCACTACAAAAAGCTCTCGAAGTAAACGGAAGAGATTTAGACTTTATAAAAGACCGCGTATCCTTCGAGTTTTTAACACCTCTTTTCCCTCAAGAAAAATTTAATTTAGCCGGCAAAAACGCTACTATCTCCACAAGAATTGTAGATTTATTTGCCCCGATAGGTAAAGGACAAAGAGCTATGATTGTAGCTCAGCCCAAAACAGGGAAAACCATGTTGTTGAAAGATATTGCCAACAGTATCTCAGCCAACCATCCCGAAGCATATATGATGATTTTGTTGATTGATGAAAGACCGGAGGAAGTAACCGATATGCAACGAAGTGTAAATGCAGAAGTTATAGCTTCTACCTTCGATGAGGCTGCGGAAAAACACGTAAAAGTAGCCAACTTGGTACTCTCTAAAGCACAGAGAATGGTAGAATGCGGGCATGATGTTGTTATACTTCTGGATTCTATTACAAGATTAGCAAGAGCCTACAACACGGTAACACCTGCTTCGGGGAAAGTACTTTCGGGTGGTGTAGATGCCAATGCTTTGCACAAACCGAAAAGATTCTTTGGAGCCGCAAGAAAAATTGAAGGTGGAGGCTCGCTAACCATTATTGCTACAGCTTTGATAGACACAGGATCCAAGATGGACGAAGTTATTTTTGAAGAGTTTAAAGGAACAGGAAATATGGAACTTCAGCTCGATAGAAAAATCTCCAATAAGCGAATTTTCCCGGCGGTAGATTTGGTTTCTTCCAGCACCCGAAGAGATGACTTGCTTCATGACGATGTTACCCTACAAAGAATGTGGATCTTGCGTAAATATTTGGCAGATATGAATCCTTTGGAAGCTATGGAATTTGTTCAAAAACATATGCAATCTACCTTAAACAACGAGGAATTTCTCATGTCTATGAACAGATAGTGAATCCTAAAGATATTTTTATCATTGCCCAAGCTGAACTCAGTTTGGGCATTTTTTAGCATATAAATACAATAGACCGTTTAGAAAGAAAGCTATTGAGATCATTTATAAAATCTATTACAAATACAGGGTAAAGGCAAAGCGTTTGATTAAATTTGAACGAATCTAAATAAGATAATTATGTTCGAATTACCAAAACTACATTACGCATACGACGCTTTAGAGCCTACAATTGATGCTAAAACAATGGAAATCCATTACACCAAACATCATCAGGCTTATATCGACAACCTCAACAAAGCCATTGCAGGTACTGCATTGGAAGGGAAAACCATCGAAGAGATTTGCAAAACAGGAACCGAAACTCCTGCGGTAAGAAATAATGGTGGAGGACATTTTAATCATAGCTTATTTTGGGAAATTTTAACTCCCGGAGGAGCAAAAGAACCTGTAGGTAATGTAAAATCTGCCATAGAGGCTTACGGTGGCTTCGAAAAATTCAAAACTGATTTTTCTGAGGCGGCAAAAACCCGATTTGGTTCCGGCTGGGCATGGCTTTGCAAAAAAACCGATGGCTCTTTAGAAGTATGTTCTACAGCTAATCAAGACAATCCACTTATGCCTATAGGTTGTGGAGGGAAACCTATTCTCGGGTTAGATGTATGGGAACACGCTTATTATCTTAACTACCAAAACAGACGCCCAGATTATGTAACTGCTTTTTTTGAAGTAATCAACTGGGACAAAGTAGAAGAATTGTATAACAAATAGTTGATTTCTTTTAACTTAAAAGTTTTTTTACCTCAATTATTGATTTTTCGTTATTTTAATTTATAAGTTCAACCGCCTCAGAAATATCTGAGGCGGTTTTTATTAAATTAAAGCCTAACTCTTTTGGTTGAGCAATATTTTCTTTGCATTGTTCTGTTTTTATTTTTATTGTATTTATTACGCTACAACATTCAACTACAAGGAAACAAAGTTATCATGTACAAAATGTTTATCGAAAACAAAAAAGCCTCCCGATAACTCGGGAGGCTATAAATAGAATCACTTAAAATTTATTTTTTTATCATTTTTTTCGCTGTAGTTTCGTTGTTTTTGTTATACAGTTGTATAATATATTCTCCGTTTGGTAATCCGGATATATTTATTTTTCTGTTTTCAAAAACACCACTACTAATGAGTGTACCTGACATGCTGTATATTTTATAAGATATATTATCTTTATTAACAGAAAGTTCATCTGTTACCGGATTAGGATATACTAATAAATCATTGGGTACAGGTTGTGGTTTAAACAAACCTATCTCCTCTTTGGCTGCTACTGAGTTTTTATTTGTAATATTTATTACTCCTGTATATCTTGGGGCGTCTTTTGCACAACGCACACCCATACCTGCCTGAGGATAGTTTCCTGCTCCTGTAGACAAAGCTCCCACGGATAAGTTATGAACCGTCATTTCCATAGACAAGGCATAGCCTGTATAGAAATCTGCTAACGCACTTGTCCAAAGTCCTGTACGCAATTTATGATTTTTGGCTGTTGTATCAAACCTATCGTACCAATCATTTCCACCAAGCCTTCCTCTAATTCCTGTATTAGGAATATTTCCAATATTAAATAAACTACCTGTAAAATCAAACTCCCACCCTACTCGTGTTGCAGGGTATGTAAATTTTGTTACTACTCTTCCGGGATACTTTAGTGTCGTATTGGTATTATTAGCTTTAGAGCCTACTAAAGCAAAGAATGTTGACTGTGGAAAACCATAGCCCGAATAGTTATTGTAGAACCATGGAGAGGTTCCTTTATCATAACCATTTACGAAATTTGTAAATGAGGTATCGGGTACTCGCCAGCCTTCCGGACAAGGGTCAAACGGTGATTTTTCAGAAGCATGCCCCCATCTTTCCGGTGCATAGCCTACTTCTCCTGCAGGACTTATCCAGTCTTTTACTTGTAAGGATTTCGCTTTAAAATTACCTGCATCTCCTATTTCCAACTCATCGCCCGATCTATTATGATACATAAAAGTGAACGGATTTTCAACAGAATATTTAATGATTTTTCTAATTTTTTTCTGTTTAGTGTCTGTTGGAGTTACACCGGATAGTTTAGAATACACTTCATATTCTTTAGAATAAGTATTGGTATATATATCGTCTGTAATGGCTGCTCCATATCCAATAATATTCCCTGTATGGCTTATCTGTCTATACACAGGAACTGATACAACGGCTCCCGGAGTCCAGAATGTAGGAATAGGATCTTTTCTTCCCCATTGATAATGCAGTCCTCCAGAATTTTGTATTCTCGTATCATTTGTTATAGCAGTACCTCCCATTCCATCGGTATTAGGAAATGAATAAAGAGCTCCTAAATTTCTATCCATGAAAGTTGTATGTAAAGGAGGGTGAGTACTTTTGGTTGGGTTAACAAAATTTTCACTCATTACAGGTATCTGGCCTCCATTGGCTAAAGACTCCGTAACATAATCAACCTGACCTATACCTGTATTAGGTGCCCAAATATGCCAGCTCCATAATATTCTATCAGGATTACTACTTCCCCATACGCCATTATTTCCCAAATGGAATGCTACTAAAGCGTTACCTGTCTGGTTAGGACTAAGCGTAACCCTCAGTATAGGATTTGCATCTCCATTATCTATTATCTGAATATTTGTAATTAGGTCTTTATTGGTAGTCCATTGTACACTTGGTGTTTTAATACTTCCTGACAGTGATTGGCTATCTCCTAAACCATAAAGCCTTTGCATGGCATACGCTTTTCTGAGCTTAATGTCTAGAATAAGATCGTCCGACTTATCGGTATTCGTCATTACCACAAAACTGTTCGGATCCTTAGCCCAATCTTTATCGGCACCTACACTTCCCCCAGAGATATATTCTGTAGGGTAGTTATAGCCTGCAATAGAAGCATTAGGATCTCGTATACATCTTACTGCAGCTCCGTCTCGGGTAGACCCCAGCTGATTGATATAAAATGCATTTCTACCTACGCTTGTGTCTGTCTGTAAAGGATCACTGATAATCAAAAAATTTCTATGGCCACCTATACCATTTGCTACTGCACCATAAGTAGCCAACAACAAAGCCCCATCTGATGCAAAATCCTGAGCAATAACTTTATTAGTAGCAGGATAATACTCATAATTTCCTGACAATGGCATTATCCCAATATTTCTTGTACTACTATTTCTAAAATCCATACCCAAACCAGGATATATCTTTATACCCGAAAGATCTCCGTTAGTAGAATTAGGCGTAAAAGTACTATTGGCTGTAAAATCATCGTTCTCTCCACTCTCTTTTCTTCCATAAGGGTTAAGATTATTATTGAGTGCCGTATTTCCGTAGTGAGAGGGAACTCTCCAACCATTAGGACAAGGATCAAATACCGATTTCAATTCGTAAGATCTACTATCGGTCCTTGTTTCCGCATCATCACTGCTCGCATTATTATATTTTCCTTTTCTATTATCTCCCCAAAGATCCCATGTTTCTATAAGAGTAAAATCTGCATTATATACTTTGTACTGTTGATTAGAAAACCAAGTAGCAGCAGCTTCTTTATGTACAATATAGTTAAGAGGATTATTTATAGAATATTTGATGTTATCATTAATCAAATCGGTTCCTGTAAACAAATCTTCTCCGGGACCTCTTGTAATCATTTTGATAACAGAAGCATTTTTTTGATTGATAGCATTGGAATGCCTCACATATCCTACTTCTCCACTGATTTCATAAAAAGAATTGTCTTTGTACACCAAAGGAGGAAAAGGATCTTTTCTGCCCCATTGATACATGAGACCTCCGGATTTATGCCAATCGTTTCCTAAGAAACTGCTACTGGTAGCTCCCAAGTTTCTATCCATATACTGAGGGCGAAACTCTTTACCTTCGATATTGGTTTCAAATCCTTGAGTATAAGTAACACCATTGCTAGGATCATCGGTAACCCAAATATGCCAACTCCAGTAAATTTTATCGTTTACTTTAAAAGCGATTACTGCATTTCCTTTTCCTTTGGTTTTATCTACAGATACTTTTATCTTAGATTGATCAGGCTCTCCTTCCGATTTTATCCCCACTTCTTGAATAAGCCCCGGCACATCTTCCCAATATACACTTGCCGACTGCGTCCCCTCGGGTATTGGATCACTCGCTTCTTGTTTTTTTAGAAACTCACTATTCTTCCAAGCATCATATGCTTTTATAACCGGAATATATAGCCCCGAATGGGGTTCATTAACATCAAGAATATAACTATTAGGGGCTCTTGAAAAATCGCAATCTTTAACCAGCACATAATTAGGGATACTAAAAGACGAACTGAGACCATTAGAAAAAATAGTTCTTAGCTCAGCAGTATACACTCCGGGAGTTGAGAAAGTAACAGAAGGCATAGCCCCTGTAGCTTTAACTATATTATTCCCACTAGTAAAAGTCCAGTCATATCCTATAGGAGCACCATCTGTTACCGTTCTAAATATTACCGAACTCTTTGTGCAAACAGGGGCGTCTCCAACCATTCCAAAACTAACCGAGGGCACTGTTCCTACGCCTGCACCATAGTTTGCTACAGCATTTACCGCTAAAGATTCGCTTACTTGTGAATTATTGCTATAAACCTTTACTTTCACAAAGTATTTACCCGGTGAAAGAGCCATTCCATCTACAAGAGGATTTCTTGAATTTAGCCAGCCTTTTGCACCATCTGATCTCCAGCTGGTTGCTGCAATCAGGTTTTCTGTATTAGATCCATCGTCATTTATTTTTACCAAATACACCCAATTTCTGACAAATGATAATGCTTTCAACCAAAGTTTGGCATCAGTAGCACTTTCAGGAATATTGAAAGTAGGGCTAATGTGGTTATAAAACTCGGTTCCGTCTGTACACCCCGGACAATAAATCCATGTACTATTGGGAAGTCCTCCGTTGTTTACCGGTGGCCCTGTGGGATAAGACCATCCGGTGTAGTAATGCCTGGTTTTCTCTGTAGTAGTACTACCATCAGCATACAAAAACTTCCAATGGAGCTCATCTACACTCGCCCCTCCTTTACCATCATCAAGAAATGGAAGAAGGGCACCCGTATCCGTTTTTCCCGTACTCAAATCAATAGTATTACTATTCCCTACCAAAATAGCATTGGTAACGGTAGATGATTTTGCAGTAGAAGTATCTGTTACCGTAAGTTTTACCAAATAACTTCCTGTAGTTGCATAAGCAACAGCCGGTGGATCTTGTAATGTACTTGTAGTACCATTCCCAAAGTCCCAAAGATAACTCAGAGAGTTTCCCGTGCTTTGATTACTAAAAAGTACAGAATTTCCTGTAGGTACAGCAGGATCGATTGAGGACAAAAATTTAGCAATGGGGATTTGAGCTTTCAGTATCAAAACCATTACCATAGCGAATAAAAAAGAATACTTTTTCATACTAATAAAGATTTGGTTAATAATTATGATTATAGAATCATTTTTTTTATGATATATTTTCTTATAGGTTCTTCTAAATAACGATATGCTATTGAAGCTAAAATAATATTAATGCCTACTGCAAAAATAAATTTTACTACTAATCTTAAATTCTCGGCTATAAAGCTTAGACTTATATATTTAAAAAATTCTTCGAATATGATAAAACTAATAAACTGAAAGAGATAAAATGCAAAAGAAATATGTCCGAGATACTGTACGATTTTTTTCCCAAATAAAAAATCCAAACAGCTTTGATACGATAATGAAAGAATAATCCCCGAAAAAGCTAAAACACAAAACTCATATAGATAAAAGTTATGTATTATTACAAAAAATAATAACCCCATACTCAATACAAAAATAATAAGTGATGTTATTCTATTTAGATCAACTTTTAATCTCAACCATCCAAGAAATATCCCACAAATAAATTCAGGAATAATTCTAATCAAACTATTATAAGTATAATTATTCAAGTCAAAGTTCGGAGTTTGAACCCAGCAATAAATACAGAATAATATGATAGAAACACCGAGTGTTACCCATAAAAATCTATTTATTTTGTAGATTAAAATGGAAAGTGGGAATACAAAAATATATGCAAACCATTCCGCCGAAATACTCCATGAAGGAAAGTTCCAAGAAAGTTTTTCTGTAGTTCCCCACGCATGAATAAGAAAAACGTTTTGCCAAATAGTATTCGTTTGTATAATGATACTATTCTGTTTAAAAATATATTTACCTACTAATAATAATATCCCAACCAGAATAAAGGTAATTATATGTAATGGATATATTTTGGCAAAACGTTTTACAATAAAGTTAAAAAATTTCTTTTGACTTAATTTTTCTTTAAATAAATCATCATAATATACATAAGTAAGAATAAAACCGCTTAGTATAAAAAAAACATCTACTCCTAAATATCCTTTATTTAGAAAAGTTACATTCAGTTCTTTTATATATTCTGTAGATAAGTGGAAAACAAATACCCATAAAGCAGTATAAAATCTCAATCCTGTAAGATTATTCAACATTCCGTCAATTTTTAATTATAGTGATTTACCTTACTATCATTCAATCTTGATATTATCAATCTGCATGGTTGTAGTTGGCAAGCCTTGTCCTCCGTAATATTCAAACAAAATAAATCCATTGCCTGAGAGTGTGCTTGGTTTTGTCCAAACACCACTATTAAGGAAGTTGGCAGCATAGGCATTAGCTGTAGCTACATTGGAAATACTGAAAGAACCGGTAATATCCATGAGAGTAGCTTTGGTTACATCGCCTAAAGGGGTATAATTGGCAGAATAATAAACCTTAAGAACTTTTCCGTTGTTATAGCCATCTTTGGTTTGGAAAGAAAATTGTGTCATCGCAGAGAAGTTAACCGGAACGATAAAGAATGTTCTCAAAGGAGTAGTCGCCAAGTTTCCTGACAACTGGATATACTTATTGCCTCCGAATGAATTAACTCTCCAATACCGGTTACCTAAAGCAGGGTCGTTGATGTATTTAGGCATCGCTTCAGAAGCGGCTCCGGTGGCGTATGAGGTAAAATCCTCCAGAGTGGTAGCACTGGCATATACAATGGCTGTCCCTCCTTTTGGTGGCGTAGTATCGGATCTTGTATCAGTAAACTGTACGTCTTTCTTACTTCTTATAATCATTTGATAATTGGTATTATAGCGACTTACTACAAAGGTTATATTTCCTTTACCAGATGGCAATACATCGGCTCCAAATTTTGCAAACGATGAAGTTCTCAAGACAGCAGTAGCCCCTGAAGTATCTTCAAGATTTCTATCGGTATCTGCTTTTTCTGGATCAAAATTAATGTAGGTTTTAGCTCCCGTAGGAAGCAGTACTTCCTCATCGGCAAACTGTACATTGAGCACTGTTACCAATTTATTAATATGCTTTACTTGTTTTGCCTCTGTAAGTGTAGCCAACGGAAGCGGAGTAAGTTTTACAATATCTGCTTTCCCATTACTACATACAGTAGAAATATAATTCCCAAACAAAGAACTCGGGATTCTCCCAATGGCATAGGTAGGATCTACTGATCCTAATTTAACAACTCCCTTATCGGTGCCTAAAACCAGCCCTTTGGCACTGATTCTAATATGGGATCCTACAGGGAAATCGGCATAGTTAGAACTTCTATCCACTTCTATTTGGAGCCCTACAGTAGGATTCTCGGGTTTGTCCTGAAAAGAAATAGTTTTGTAGAAATTCCCTTGTTCATCTGAAGAAACTACATAACCTTCGAAGATTTGCTCGTTGGCAATGGTAATGGTTCCGCTACCGGGTGCTTGTGCTACAAAATCTGCCATACTTATAGTAGGCTCTTTAAACTTGTTGTTGCAATTTATAGGAGGAGTATCCCAATTGTCTTTTCGCACACACGAAGTTACAACGGCAAGTGTCAATAAAAATCCAAAAACGGGTTTTAAATATGCTTTATGATTCATTTTTACTGTTTTTAAAAGTTATATGATATTAAAATCTAAATTGAACATTGATGAAATAAGACCTTCCTTGAGAATACCAATATTTGGGAGCAAAAGGAGGATATTGTTTGTTAAAATCTGCTGCAAAATCAGGGTAAGATGCCGCTCTGGTTTGCTCGAAACCACCCGTAATGTATTTTTTGTTATTCAATACGTTATTAACACTTGCGGTAAGCAACAAATAATACTTACCCAAAACCCAAGACTTTCCGGCATTGGCATTGATAAAGAAAGCACTTGGCAATTGTTTTTGTTGGAGTACTCTTCTAAGATCAGATTCCGTTAAGCCATTATAAGGTGCTCCGGTAACAGGGTTTTGCACAAAATCTTCGGTTCTTACCATAGCAGCAGGATCCAAATAAGAATGATCGAAATAATTCCAATTGGCACCCAACCACCAATATTTGGGGCTGTTATATCTAAAACCTGCGGAAAAAGCCGTTTGTGGCGTCCCGCCTTGTTTATAATCGGAAATGTTTGTTTTTCCTAAATAATAAAATCCGCTATCGTTGGTTGCTACCGCATTAGAGCCAAAATACAAATCGGGGTTGTTTCTGTAGGTATATTCTCCGACACTTGCCAATCCTTGAAAGGAAAGTGTAGAAGTTGCTTTTACATCAAGCCCCAATTCTAATCCCATATTTCTCTTACTTACATTCGGCATAACTTGGGTAACAAAAGTACTTGCCACCGCTCCTTGAACGTTGCCATCTTCGCTTACGGCATACGTTCTTATTCCATCTACAAAAAACCGAAGTACATTCACATCATTATCTGTATTGATGATATACCCGCTCAACCTTGCCTTTAGGAAAGGAGTGGAAATCACATAGCTCAGATCGTTGGCATTAATAACAGCATTCCTGATGCCCGGCGTAACAGAGGCATTAACTCTCGGGTTGAAAAATAAATCTTCCATAAAAGGAGCTTGGGAATAATATGCTCCGTTGTACACCAAGAAGTTTCTTCCATTAAGTTTATAAATGATTTGCCCTTTTAATCCGTAATTGGTAAAATTATAGTTTTTACTTTTCCCTAAAGCATCGGCGTATAAATAATGATTGAATCTACCTTCTCTATAAGAAGTTGTATAACCGAACATTCCTGTTACAAATACATCAAACTTACCTGTCGCCAATTTTAATCCGGGATTAATTTTGACTTCCTGCCTTGCAAAAGTATAGTCGTAGGTAATTTTATCTCCTACCTTCTTTGCCACGTTACTCTCTCCATCATTAAACAAACCTGATTTTTTTTCGACAGCAAAGGGATCTATATTCAAAGCAAAATCTGCTCCCAACAAGTCTTTAACCTCTCTATACTGGTCGGATCTATAGTTTTGATAGGAAACATTTAGTATAAAACGAGTTTTATCGTTGAGTTGATGAGCCAAATGAGTGCCTACATTCCAAATTTTATCGTCATTCACATCATCTACCAAATAGTACAAGGCTTTTTTTCCTGTATTACCATAATAGGTACCGGCTAATTGGTTTATATTTTTCTTATACAAAGCCTCCCAATTAATCTGTGTAATCTCCGGATTGCCACTTAACCAATCCTGAAGAGATGCTTCTTGAGCTTCTTTTGTGGTAAAATAGCTGGGTAAATTTCTGTAATAAGTAGGTGATGGATTGGGAACATTTTGCCAATCCAGACGAGAGCCTTTATCTTTCCCAAACTGATAGGACACGGTAGTCCACAAACTGGTTTTCTTATTTATTTTCCAATAATCGGTGAGCTGTATCAGCGGTTGAAAGCCTTTTCTTACTCTTTCGCTGCGTTTTTCACCATCTTGCCAACCCCAGTACGAATTATAATGAATCCCTCTGTAGTCGTACACCTCCTGTGTACTTGGACTCGCTGTAGATCTGCTGTAAGGAGCTCCTATAACATTGAGTGTAATGGTATGAGCATCATTTATTTTCTTCTCAACTCCCAAGTAAGCTGCATAGGCATCGTAGAAAGTACCTTCTTGTATTCCTTCCTGTGCCCATCTTCTTGCCATCATCCCAGTAAATGCCCAACCATTTTTATTCATTCCGGAAGTATATCGGTAAGACAAGCGGTGGCTATAGTTTCTATTGGTAAGCGAGTATGTAAGTTGGCTTCCTTTCCTATATTCGCTGGCTTTGGTATTTTTATAAATTACGGAATTAATTCCTCCAAAAGCATATTCGGAAGGTGTGTGATTGGGAGCAATCTCAGGATAACGAGTAATTTCGTTTAAACCTCCCCAATTGCTGAAGTCTACACTTCCATTATCCGATTTTGCCATAGAAACCCCGTTGAACATAATGTCGCTCTGTCTTCCATCGTTCCCTCTCGGTCGAAACCAATAGAAGCCCAAATCGTAACCGGCTATTCTATTAAAAACATCTTGCGAAGACTGTAACAAGCCTACAGTAGATTGGCCACTATTTTCGTCGTCACCATTATTGTTATCCAAAAGTGTAAGTCCCTGATCTTCGTTTCCGAAAGAAGAATTGAGCGTAATGATACCCAAATCTTTTCTTTTTTCTCCTGTTACTTCAAATTCCAAAACTTTTGTTTCATAATTACCTTTGTAAACGATAATTTGGTAGCGTCCCGGCTTAAGACCCACAAACTGAAAGTATCCTATTTTATCGGCAATTACATCATTTTCCGATCCTTTCAAATCTACCTCAGCCCTTTCTATTGCATTTCCCTTGTCGTCTTTTACATACGCAAACACCGTGGTCTGAGCATAAGAAACAGAAAACAAAGCAAACAATGCGATTAAAGCCCATTTTTTAATCATAATTCTCTTTTTTGTTAGCTAATTTATATCAATATACAAAGTTAGCTAATTTTAAGAACCTTAAGACTTATTTAACAGGTAAACCGGTTAAGTTTTGTTAAAATACCCTACTTTTGTTGTATCTAATTTCGTAAACATGAGAAAAATCATAAGTTTTTTAACAATTGTGATATTTTATTCATTTTCAGCTCAAACAGCTCAACTCAAAAGAGTGGCTGCCATTGGGTTCTATAATGTAGAAAATCTTTGGGATACCATAAGATCTGCTGACTATATTGATGGTACTTTACCAAAATCCCACCGCAATTTCCACCGCAGTATTCCCTTGGATTCTTTAAAATATTTGGATTTTGATGATGCCTATAAAGGAAAATGGAGTGATGATTTTTTGATTGGGAAAAAGGTAGTTCGATACCAAGCCGCATCAGAAGAGTTTACTCCCAAAAGCAGTAAGAATTACACACACAACATCTACCAACAAAAACTTCTCAATGCATCCAAGGTAATTTCGGAATTGGGGAGTAAATATACCAAATCTGCCCCCGTAGTAGTTGGTCTGGCAGAGGTAGAGAACAGACAAGTTGTGGAGGATTTGGTAAAACAACCTCCTTTAGAAAAATTTGATTTTGGTGTAGTACACTATAATTCTTATGACCCTCGAGGGATAGATGTAGCTCTGATTTACCAAAAAAAAAGATTCACGGTAACCCATTCCGAAAAAAAGGAACTGGTTGTTTTTAATGAAGACGGCAAAAGAGAGTATACAAGAGATATTTTGGTAGTTTCAGGGATTTTGGACGGAGAACGAATGGCATTTTTTGTAAATCACTGGCCATCGCGAAGAGGCGGCGAAGCCGTGTCGCTTCCCAAAAGAAATGCTGCCGCAGCCTTGCTCAAACAACAAATGGATAGTGTTGCTGCAAAAAACCCGTCTACGAAACTTATTGCGATGGGAGATTTCAATGACGACCCCGTAAGCCCAAGTTTTAGAAACCATCTGAAAGCTGTTGGCGACATCAAAGAACTCAACAACGAGAATCCTTACTTTAACCCTATGTACAAAATGTACAAAAATGGAGTTGCCTCTTTGGCATACCAAGATGCTCCCAATCTTTTCGACCAAATTATTTATTCTAAAAACTTGATTTCGGATACTGCCACACAAGAGTATTCAGTGTATAAAACCGAAGTATACGCTCCTCCGTACCTAATTAATAAAGAAGGAAGCTACAAAGGCTACCCTTTTCGCTCTTGGGACGGAGACCGCTATACCAAAGGCTACAGCGATCATTTTCCGGTATTTACTGTTTTGCAAAAACTGTACGTTCAGTAGTTAAAAATTGAATAGCGTAGAGTCTTATTCTATTTTTATATGATTTTTGGTTAAAATATGGCAAGGATATTGCAGTATTGAAGCAGCTATATCAAAAAAAAACAATAAATATTACATATGAAAAAATTAATTTTAATGGCAGGAGCAGCTACCTTAACACTTACTGCTTGTAAGAAAGAAGAAAAAAAAGTAGAGGAAACTACCGAAACCAAAGTAGAAGTAGTTAAAGACTCTACCGGAACAACTGTTGATAGTACTAAGGTAACAAAAACTGAAGTAAAAGATGGCAACTTAGGCACCCAGAAGCATTCTTACACGTATAAATCTACCGATAACAAAGATGTTCAGGTGACCTTTACTACGACTACTGACAATAAGAAAAACACCATTTTAATTGAACGGGAAGGCGTTAAGATAGAATTACCACAAAAAGAGGCTTGGGCAAAAGGAGCTATCTACGAAAAAGACGGTATTTCTGCTAAATCCTCAGGAGATAAAATCGAGCTTACCCAAGGCGGAAAAGTTATTGAAATGAGTAGAAAATAGAAAAACTGTTAATACTTTTCAAAAACTAAATAAACCCTAAGCCTTCTTAAAAAAGGGCTTAGGGTTTTTTAAATACTTCTTTTTATTCTTAGAAAAATTTCCAGAAATTAGATTCGTAAGTTTTACTAAATTCTTTGTAGCAGGTTTTAGAAATCACTTTTATTTTCACATTGAGTATAGGATTCTCCTCAGAGAAAGGAAACTGAGGAACTTTTTCGTTAGAGGTTTTCCAATCTCCATTTCTGTAATTTGCAGTCCATGTATAGTTAAACTCTGTATCAGCTCCTACGTTTGGGAAAAAACTTACAATATTGGGGCTTACCTTTACCTCTTTATAATTTCTGAAGTCTACATCACAATTACTACTGATAGTTGGTGTCGGCGAATTGTACGAAGAGCTTCCGGAAGCATCAATAATATCAATATTCTTACTACATTGCACCAATCCTCCGGGACTTAGATAAGCGAGCGACAAGACAGTTCTTCCTCCTGAATTAGGTTTGAGTTTTACTGTATGGAGCCTGTTATCTCCTTCTATTTTGGCATTTCCGCCAACAGTTACCCACAAATGACACTCTCTACACTGTGCAATATTTGTTTCTATGGAATAGGTTTCCGTATCTTTAATATTGATGGTAGATTTTCCGTTGATATTACATTGCCCATAGTTCCAAACTGCAATAAACAGTAAGAATACAGCACTTAATTTTTTCATCTTTTATATTTTTTTATTGGTTTATACTTGAATAACTCCTAAATTAAATTTTTCTGTAATGGGGGCATGATTTGCGGCTTCTATCCCCATACTTATCCATTTTCTGGTGTCTAATGGGTTAATAATGGCATCTATCCAAAGTCTTGCTGCGGCATAAGTGGCTTGGGTTTGTTTTTGATACTCTTGGGTAGTTTTATCGAGAAGTTGTTGTCTTACTTCTTCAGTTACCTCTTTCCCTTGTTTTTTCAAAGTAGATTCCTGAATTTGTGTCAAAACCTTTGCCGCTTGTGCTCCACCCATTACAGCCAATTCTGCCCATGGCCACGAAACAATCAGCCTTGGGTCGTACGCTTTTCCACACATAGCATAATTTCCCGCCCCGAAGGAATTTCCGGTAATAACGGTAAATTTTGGTACCACAGAGTTGGCAACAGCATTTACCATTTTTGCTCCATCTTTTATAATTCCTCCGTGCTCCGATTTGGAACCTACCATAAAGCCTGTCACATCTTGCAAAAATACCAAAGGTATTTTCCGTTGGTTACAATTAGCAATAAATCTGGTTGCTTTATCGGCACTATCCGAATAAATTACACCTCCAAATTGCATTTCGCCTTTGCCGCTTTTTACCATTTTTCGTTGGTTGGCTACAATTCCTACCGACCAACCATCAATCCTTGCCGTAGCACAAATGATGGATTTTCCATAGTCTGCTTTGTATTCTTCGTATTCGCTATGGTCTACCAGTCTTTTAATGATGTCAAAAGTATCGTATTGCTCTGATCTTGTAGCAGGTATAATTCCAAAAATATCCTCGGCATTCTCCTTTGGCGGGAAACTTTCGGTTCTATCAAAACCTGCCTTATCATAATCTCCTATAGATTTCATGATATTTTTTATCCTGTCAAGAGCATCTTTGTCGTCTTTTGCTTTATAATCTGTAACGCCTGATATTTCGCAATGTGTGGTAGCTCCTCCCAATGTCTCATTATCGATATTTTCACCAATTGCTGCTTTTACCAAATAGCTTCCTGCTAAAAAAATAGAGCCTGTTTTGTCTACAATCATTGCTTCATCGCTCATGATAGGCAAATACGCACCTCCTGCTACACAACTGCCCATTACTGCTGCAATTTGTACAATACCCATGGCACTCATTTTAGCATTGTTTCTAAAAATTCTTCCGAAGTGCTCTTTATCTGGAAATATTTCGTCTTGCATAGGTAAATATACTCCGGCAGAGTCTACCAAATAGATAATTGGAAGTCGGTTTTCCATAGCAATCTCCTGAATCCGTAAATTTTTCTTTCCGGTAATAGGAAACCACGCTCCGGCTTTTACCGTAGCATCATTGGCAACCACAAGACATTGTTTCCCTTGTACATAGCCCATTACAGCAACTACCCCCGCAGCCGGACAGCCTCCGTGTTCTTTGTACATCTCATGCCCCGCCAAAAGACCTATTTCTATAAAATCTCTATTGTCATCTATCAAATAACTGATTCGCTCGCGTGCGGTGAGTTTTCCCTCTTCTCTTTGTTTCTGTAATCTTTTTTCTCCTCCTCCTTTTTTGGTCTCGTTGCTGAGTTGGTTGAGTTCAGAAAGTTTCAATCTGTTAGCGTCTTCTCTTTTGTTGAATTCTATATCCATCTATATTTCTATCTCTGGTAAATTTATGATTTTATTTTTTAACCTTAACAAGGAAAGTTGTGAGGTCTCACATAGATAATCCTAACCTCATAATTTTTTAGCCTTCTAATTCTAATTTTCTCTATTTATATTTTGGCGAAGTTGATTGAAGTAACCTATTAATACATTTCGCTGTACCTCAGTTAGTTTTGCTTCTTCATGAAAGTTTACATAGGCTTTCATAGGCATTTTTCTTTCTCGTACAGTTTCTATGCATTCTTCCAATATATGTTCTTTTTGGTCGGCATTGTATTTTGCCCATGTAGAAAAGTTGAGGTTTCCTCTACCCTCGTTGATATGATGTTTTACCGACCAAGAAATAGGAGCAACATACGCATAAGCAGGATATTTGGTTTCATTGGAATGGCAGTCGTAACAAGCATTTTTTATAATCGTTTCTACCTCTTGAGGAGGTTTGTGAATATCTACAAAATTCTGATTTTTGTCTATAGGAGTATTGGTTCGATTGACAGGTACGAACTGAATAGCAACCAATACAATTAAAATCAATAAAAGTATCTTTTTCATAATTTTTAATGAGTTTATCGTTTTATTTGGTCTCAAATTTAGTTTAAATAAATTTTCTACTTTATTTTTCTTCCAAATCCCAGTCTTCTACCATTTCCCAAAGCTGCCTGATAACAATTTCTTTAGGAAACAGAAAAGCATCTTCCGCATGGGTTTGTGTAGCAAAATCGGCTTCGTCCCAGATACCGTTTCCGTTGTTATCTACCAAAATTCTGGCAAAATAAGTCGCAGGTTTTAGGTTAGTCCATTTTATTTCGGCTAAATCGGTGTATTTTGAGTATTGAACTTCATTTTTATCATCTAACAACTGAATCCAAAACTTGGCATTGGGCTTGCTTTTGATTTTCAAAGTTAAAGCACCATAATTTTCAGTCTTATCAGCTTCAAAATCGAATCGATAAGGCTTTGTATTGCTCTGGTAAAAGGAAGCAACACTCTCTTTAGGAATGCTTAGTGAGTATTTTTTTCCTGCTTTGAAATCGGACTGAATTACAATTTTTTGAGCATTTTTTTCAGAAATTTTAGCCGTAAATGCTTGTGAAATACTGTCGCTTTTTAACACCCATTTTTCTGTTTGAATATCCTGTACAGGCAGATTAGAGAAAATACTGAAATCTTGTCCCGGCACAAGCAAATTCCCTTTATTATTTACCAAAGACAACTCATCTTTGGGGTTAGCTTTGTAGAAAATAGAAACCGTATCTTTCTTACTGTCTGCATCGTAGCTGAATTTCAGAGAACTTCCTGCTGATGTCCCGATATTGCTCCTTTGGGCATCAAACCAAATACGTACGCTATCCGACTGTGTGTGATGGGTTACCTTATAGTCTTTCAGTTCCTCGTTAAGAGACCGTACTTCTACCTTGCTTGGATTTCCTTCAAACTGCATCAAAATCCCACCAACGATAGCCTTCATTTCTTTGTATTTTAGCACTTTTTTAGAAGGATACAGTTTTAGTTTTAAGCCCGAAATACTTTTGTCCAAATCTATTTTGTTCTTTAAAAAAGAAACTTTCTCTTTGCCCGTGTCATACACAGAGTTTTGGTTTTCGTCTTCAAAAGCAATTAGGGTATACTTTCCTTCAGATAAATAGTTGAGCTCAAAATAGCCATCATCGTCTACTTTAGTAATATAATAAGGCTTTTGTTTGAAGTCGTTTTGTTCTTCTTTGTAAAGCCCCACAACAATACTTTTTGCCTTATCTCCTGTAGCCGATTTGTTTTTGGGCAAAAGAGCATCGGTTATCGTTCCGCTGATGTACAAATCATCTAACCGATCACCTGTAGAGAACACAAAATTATAATAAGGCAATGCATTTCCCTCATTGTTATCCACAATAGCATTTCCGAAATTAAAATTGTAGGTTGTGTTTTCCTGTAAATCATCTTCCCACTGAATCAGTACATATTTGTTCGCTAAATTGGAAGGGATTATTTTTTTTATTTTCTTAATGGGTGGCGAGATGATAAGGTGTTTATTGATGTCTTTCAGGTTGACGTATTCATCGAAGTTGAGGCGAAGTTCTTTCAGTTTAGTAGGAACTTTGACTCTTGACGTATCAATATTAGAACTCAAAAATCTCGGAGCCAATGTGTCTTTTTTCCCTCCATTCGGAGAGCCTACACGGGCACAAGAAGCAAGAAATATACTGATGATGAATAAGAAAAATAGCTTTTTCATTTAACTTTTAAGTTTCAATAAAACAAAGGTATGTTTTTTATACTTTTTACAAGAGGGTAAGAGTAAAAATAATGACGAGGGTTGTGCATTGTGCGTTTTGAATCTTGAATTTTGAATTTTGAATCTCGAATTGTAAAAATGTTGTGGCTTTCAAATTTAGATTTTTTGAATAAGGTATTTTGTTTATTTTTACTTTAAATTCAAAAAAATGCTGGTTAAAGTTTTTGGAAGTGCCATCCACGGAGTTTCTGCACAAACCATTACCATTGAGGTAAATGTAGATCAGGGAATAGGATATCATTTGGTAGGTTTACCGGACAATGCCATTAAAGAGAGCAGCCACCGAATCTCGGCAGCACTGAAAAATGTAGGATATAAACTACCCGGTAAAAAAATCACCATCAATATGGCTCCTGCCGATTTGCGAAAGGAAGGTTCGGCATACGACCTGAGCATAGCTATTGGCATTTTAGCCGCTTCTGATGCTATTGTCGCAGAAAACATCGGGGATTATATCATTATGGGAGAATTGTCTTTAGATGGCGGATTGCAGCCAATAAAAGGTGTTTTACCTATTGCCATCAAGGCAAGAGAAGAAGGGTTCAAAGGCATTATTCTACCCAAGCAAAATACCCGAGAAGCAGCTATTGTAAATAATCTTGAAGTCTACGGCATTGAAAATATCAAACAGGTTATTGATTTCTTTAACGAAGGAATCCCCTTAGAAAAAACAGAAATAGATACCCGAAAAGAATTTCATGATAAAATCAATGATTTCCCGTTTGATTTTTCTGAAGTAAAAGGACAAGAAACCGCCAAGAGAGCTATGGAAGTAGCTGCTGCAGGCGGACACAACATTATTCTCATCGGTCCTCCCGGAAGCGGAAAAACCATGCTTGCAAAGAGAATCCCAAGTATTTTACCTCCTCTGAACATTAAAGAAGCTCTGGAAACTACCAAAATACACTCTGTAGCAGGAAAAATGGGAGCTCACACTTCTTTGATGACTGTTCGCCCCTTCCGTTCGCCTCACCATACCATCTCCGATGTCGCCTTGGTTGGCGGTGGAAGTTATCCACAACCGGGTGAAATCTCGTTGGCACACAATGGTGTTCTGTTTTTAGATGAAATGCCGGAATTCAAAAGAACAGTTTTGGAAGTAATGAGACAGCCCTTGGAAGATCGCGAGGTAACCATTTCCCGAGCTCGGTTTACAGTAAATTATCCTGCAAGTTTTATGTTGGTTGCCAGCATGAACCCTTCGCCGAGTGGTTATTTCCCCGATGACCCCAACAACACCTCTTCTGCCATGGAAATGCAACGGTATATGAACAAACTTTCGGGGCCTTTGCTGGACAGAATCGATATTCACATAGAGGTTCAAAAAGTAGAATTTGAACAACTCTCCGACCGAAGAAAAGGAGAAGGCAGCTTGGATATTCGGGAACGTGTCCTAAAAGCTCGAGAAATACAAAACGAACGGTATAAAAATTTGGAGATTAATTATAATGCTCAAATGGGGCCCAAGGAAATTGAAAAATTCTGCGAATTAGACGGTACCAGCAAAAACCTGATCAAAAATGCAATGGAAAAACTCAACCTCTCCGCTCGTGCTTATGACAGAATTTTGAAGGTTTCACGAACGATTGCTGATCTGGAAGGTTCTGAAAACATCTACGCAGAGCACATCTCCGAAGCCATACAATATCGAAGTCTAGATCGGGACTTTTGGAATGCTTAGAGGTGAACAATTACCCGGAATAGAAAAGGCTTTGGAAAGTTCCAAAGCCTTTTCTGTTACAATATAATAGACATTTAGTTCTCTGACAATAGTTTTTTTACCATCTCCGAAATGCTTTTTCCATCAGATTTTCCGGCAAGAGATTTTGAAGCCATTCCCATAACTTTACCCAAATCTTTTAGGCTTTCGGCATGCGTTTCGGCAATAATTTTCTTAACCTCTAACTCTTCGGCACTAAGCTGTGTTGGTAAGAATCTTTCAATTACTTTAATCTGAGCTTCTTCTACTTCTGCCAAATCACTCCTATTTTGATCTGAGAATTGTTGGAAAGAATCTTTCCGCTGTTTAATCATTCTTTGCAAAATGGCAATTTCCTGCTCCGGAGAAACTTCGGCTCCTTTGCTTTCGGTTTTTACTAAAAGTATTTGAGCTTTAATGGCTCGCAACGAATCCAAAGCCACTCTGTCTTTTTCCTTCATTGCGGTTTTCATGGCTTCACTGATGATATTTTCTAAACTCATTTTTTTGAATTTGATAGGTAATTGAATTACAAATAGTTTTAATTCTAATCTACATCCTTATTTAGGAATTTATTTTCTCTCAGTTGCATTCTTCCGTTTTGTTCAGAGAAAAAGCCCGTGATTTTTTGTTCCGAAGGAACATTCATTTCGATATTCATATTTTTTCTTCTAAATGCTGGAATCGTTTCAAACTCATTGTGGTCTTCGGCAACTTGATAACGAGAATTGAATTCTTTCAATTTATTTCTTCTCTCTTGAATTTTAGGGTCTTCTTCTTTCTTCTTTTCTACAATCGTAAATTCTTCTTGTTGCTCTATTTCAAAATGAATTTCGGTAATTGCTTCTTCTTTTTCTTCCTCAACTACAAGATTCGTTTCAGCTTTGGGAGCTTGTATTTCTACGACAGGTTCTGGCTGCTTATGTTGTTCTGTTACAATTTCTTCTTTGGTTACAAAGCTAAAATCAACCGGTTTTTCTTCCGTAAAAAAGAGCGTTTTTTCGGTTTCCAAAGGTTCTTCAACTTCAAAAGAAAAAGATTGTGCTTCCAGAATTTCTTCATCATAAGAGAAAAGATCCGGTTCACGATATACGACTGGTTCTTCTTGTTCTTCCTCTATTATTGTATTACTTTGAATATTATTGCTTTCTTCTCCATCAAAAAATTTGATTTCTGCTACAGTTTCTTCCAAAACATTTTGTGTTTGAACGCCTTGGCTCAAAGTATTCGAAGTAAAATCGGGCGTAGGAAAATCTTCATCATCTTCTAATCGGAAAAGACTTTTTTCTTGCTTTTCCGGAGTGAAACTTGGTTTTTCAGCATTCTCTTCTGACGAAAAAGAAAAGGTTTGAGGTGTTTTTTCTTTCTTTACCTCCGGTTTTTCATCTAAACTATACCGAATGGTTTCGGTTGGTCCGGAATATTTTTGGTCATCTAAAGAAAAGCCTGTAGCAATAACCAATACGCTGATGGCATCTCCCAATTCCTCATCGGAGCCTACACCAAAAATAATATCTGCGGTGTTTCCTGCTTCTTTTTGGATATGATCGTTGATGAGTCCTATTTCGTCCATTGTAGCTTCTTCTACTCCACTTCTTATCAACAACAAAACGTTTTTGGCTCCTGTAATTTTATTGTCGTTGAGTAGTGGAGAGTCCAAAGCCTTTTTTACGGCTTCTTCTGCTTTGTTTTCGCCGGAGGCAATACCTTCCGACATGAGGGCTGTTCCACTATTTTGCAACACAGATTTGGCATCACGAAAGTCGATGTTCACATCGAAGTATCCTGTAATTACCTCTGCCATTCCCTTAGCGGCATTTGCCAAAACTTCGTCTGCTTTAGAAAACCCTGCTTTGAAACCAAGATTTCCAAACTGCTGACGGAGTTTATCGTTATTAATCACAATTAAAGAATCCACATTGTCTCTTAATTTTTCTAAGCCGCTTTCTGCCTGATCCAATCTTCTTTTTCCTTCAAAACTAAAAGGCACGGTAACGATACCTACCGTTAAAATTCCCATATCTTTAGCTACTTTGGCAATAACCGGTGCTGCTCCCGTTCCGGTACCGCCGCCCATTCCTGCGGTAATGAACACCATTTTGGTTTGGCTTCCTAAGATAGATTTAATTTCATCTATGCTTTCCATAGCCGCTTTTTCTCCTACCTGTGGGTCGGCTCCTGCTCCCAAACCTTCGGTAATGGTAACCCCGAGTTGTACTTTGTTGGAGATTGGGTTGTTGTCTAACGTCTGCGAATCGGTGTTACAGATGATGAAATCTACGCCTTTGATGCCTTTTTCGTACATATGCTTCAGGGCATTGTTTCCGCCGCCACCTACACCAATTACTTTAATGATTGATGAATTTCCTTTAGGTAAATCAAATGAAAATCCGGTGTTAACTGTATTTTCCATAAATATTTTTTTATTAATCTATAATTGATGATTGATTGTATCGTTTATCATTCATCACTTATCATTTATTTTTTTATTATTCTACTTCTTCAAAGAATTTTTTAACCTTTTCTAAAATGGACTGCCCGAAGGTTGGTTTGAAGTTACCCGTATTCGTTGCCTTTTTCTCTTCCTTTGGAAGCTCTATTTTGGTTTCTTCAGAAGAAGAGGCTACAGCTACATTTTGAGAAGGTGTTTCTATTTTTACTTCTTCGTGAGTTGTTTCAGGAAGTTTTCGGTCATTAATTTTTAAACTTTCCATGAGTAAGCCTATAGAAGTAGCAAATTCCGGACTTTTGAGATATTGGTTCTTATCGTTGGCAATGTATTCATTGGCAAAACCAATTCTTGCATCAAAACCGGTGGTATAGTTGGCTAGCTGACGAAGGTGTCTCAAGTTGGATCCTCCACCCGTTAAAACAATTCCTGCAATGAGTTTTCTTTTTTGTTCGTAAGCTCCATAGGCTTTTAACTCGGTGTTTACCATTTCCAAAATTTCTTCTACGCGTGCATTGATGATGCTTGCCAAAGATTTCAGAGAAATTTCTTTATCGGGACGCCCGTGTAATCCGGGAATGGTAACGAAGGTAGAATCTTTCTCCAAATCGGGAACGGCAGAACCGAATTTTACTTTTAATTGTTCGGCGTGTTTTTCGATAATAGAGCAACCTTCTTTGATGTCATCTGTAATAATGCCTCCGCCATAAGGAATTACGCAAGTATGGCGAATAATATTGTCTTTAAAAATTGCAATATCCGTAGTTCCGCCACCAATGTCTACAATGGCAACTCCGGCTTCTTTTTCTTCCGTGGTCAATACCGCTTCTGATGAGGCTAATGGCTCCAAGGTAAGTGCTTCCATTTCCAAGCCTGCTTCACGAACACAACGAGCTATGTTTTTAATGGAACTCATTTGCCCTACTACCACATGAAAATTAGCCTCTAAACGTTTGCCGTGCATACCAACAGGCTCCTGAATTTCGCCTTCAGAATCTACTTTGTATTCCTGTGGTAAAACATGGATAATCTCTTCACCGGGAAGCATAACCAGTTTTTTCACTTGATCTTTTAGGCGTTCAATATCGTCTTCGGTAATATACACGTCGGGATTTTCACGCATGATATAATCTGAGTGTTGCAAACTGCGAATGTGTTTGCCGGCAATTCCCACGGTTACTTTTTTGATGGGAACTCCTGCCGATTTTTCGGCTTCTGAAATAGCGGCTTTTATGGAGCTTATGGTTTGTGAAATGTTGTTCACAATACCTTTGTGAACACCCAAACTTTTTGCTTTGCCTACTCCGAGAACCTCTATTTTTCCGTGTGTGTTTCTTCTACCGACAATAGCTACAATTTTGGTAGTTCCAATATCGAGCCCTACTGAATATTCGTGCGTTTCCATTTTTTATGCTTTTTGTCTTCACTCTTATTTTAATAAAGAGTGTATTTGATGTGTTAATATAATATTATTTTTTGTTTTTATTGTCCTTTTTCTCAGGTTTTGTAGCTTTTTTTGTTTCTTTTGATTGAATTGACTCTTTCTTTTTTTCCTTCGGTGGTGCAGATTTTACCACTTCCTGTTTTTGTACTGTTGGCTTAGATACGGCTACAGGTACAGTTTTAGGGGTGTTTTCGGTTCTTATATAAGTGTTTAAACTATCCGCTCCTTTGAAGCCTTTGTTCAGGGTGGTAACAATCTGGTTATTATATTTTACTGAAATTTTAGCATATTTCATTGGGTCTTGGAATACCAAATATTTTTCTACAAATGTTTTAAACCCCTTTACCTTGAACTCTATATTATCTAAATCTCCAATTTCTACTTTATAATTTCCTTCGTTGGTTAAAAGATTGAAATTCTGCCCTTCTTTGCTGATTCCCACGAAAAAATTTCGACTAAATTCATCTTGATCAATACTCTGTACCAGTTCTATTAGTTTCGGATATTCTTTCCTCTTCACATCGCCAGAAACCAACATACACGGGTGCGAATAATTTTTGGAAATAGGAAATTCTATGCCTTTTTCGTCTACGTAGAAGTCTTTTCTTCCGTTGTTTAATCTAAAAACGGGCACTCTCTGTTTGATGTCTAAATTGAGTTTTCCATTGAGATTTAAGTATACATTTGCACTATCAATTGCCGGAAGTTGATTGAGTTTTTTTTCTAATTCGGGAATATTGATGTCGCCAATTTTTCGGGTAGGATTGTATTTTTTTACGATTTCTTTTACGTCTTTTTCATCAATAAAATAAACCGGCGTTTTGCTATCGTTGAGCTTTACAGAAACAGAATCAACTTCTTTTTCGTTGAATCTTTTCAACGAAAAATTGAGCAGGAAAACAAGGGTTCCTACCGTGAAGATGATTTTTAATATTCTGTATTTGTTTTTCATTTATTTCAACTAAAACTTTTACTAATTTTTATATTCTATCGCAAGGATTAATTTGACAACATGATGCGTGTTCAAAAAAAGTTTTGTCTTCTTTGCGATTAATTATAAACTACAAATTCCCCAACCACTCCATAATTGGGTCATACAAAGTATCGATGTTTCCTGCACCAACGGTAAGTAAAACATCAAATTCTTTTTCTTTTATTTTATTGAAGGCTTCTCCTAAACTGCAAACCTCTTTTTGAGTTAAAGTCACTTTTTCTAATAACCAATCCGAGGTAATCCCCTCAAAATTTTCCTGTAATTCGCGTGCCGGATAAATATCTAACAACATCAATTCATCTGCCTGAGAAATACTCTCAGCAAACCCATCTGCAAAATCCCGAGTTCGACTGAACAAATGCGGTTGAAAAACCACTAACAGTTTTTTATCCGGATTAAAGGCACGAATCGAACCAATTACGGCATTCAGTTCGGTTGGGTGATGTGCATAATCGTCAATATATACTTTTCCGTTTTCAAAAATATGTTTGGTGTAGCGGCGTTTGATGCCTTTGAAACTCGAAATTCCTTTTTTAATCGTATCAAAATCAACACCTAAGTTGTGTAAAAGTGCAATTGCCGCTGTCGCATTTTCCACGTTGTGAATTCCCGGAATTTGCCACTGAAATTCTTCTTTTTTACCATCGTAATTAAAGTCGAAGAAAATATCGTGCCCCTTCATTCGCAAATTATTAGAGTAGAAATCCGCTTCTTCGTTTACTGCATATGTTTTTGAATCTCTACCAATTTCAATGCCTTTTCTCACAAACAATTGCTTAGAATTTGGAACTAAATTGGCAAATTCTTTGAAGCCTTTTTCAATGGTATCTCGGTCACCATAAATGTCTAAATGATCGGCATCGGTAGAAGTAATTACTGCCCAATCCGGCGATAGGTTAAGGAAACTTCTGTCGTACTCATCAGCTTCCAGAACCGAATATTTTGTACCATTAAAAAGAAAATTGGATTTGAAGTTTTCGGAAATTCCACCTAAAAAACATGAGAAAGGCAAATCGGCAACTTTGCACAAATGTGCAACCAAAGTTGAGGTTGTGGTTTTCCCGTGTGTGCCTGCAACCGCTATGCAATCTGTATTTTCGGTGATTAAACCCAGAACTTTTGCTCGTTTCAGCACTTCAAATTTTTGATTATTAAAATAATCGAGAATTTCCAATTTTTTGATTGCCGGTGTATAAACAACCAACGTATTTTCGGGGTCTAAAGCCGAAATTCTGTCATCAATTTTATCTTCAAAAATAACATCAATTCCTTCTGAAACCAAGGCGGAGGTAAGTTTGGTTTCGGTTTTATCGTAGCCCAAAACATTTTTGCCAAGGGAATGGAAATATCTTGCCAAAGCCGACATTCCAATGCCACCGATTCCTATGAAGTAGAAGTTCTGATAGTTTTTCATATTAATTAGGTAATTTGATAATTAGATTATATGCTGATTTTGTATAATCTAATTACCTCATTTTCACATTATCTCATTTATTATTTCATCTACAATCTCCTCTGTTGCTTTTGGTTTTGCAAAAAATTCGAGATTTTTGGACATTTCTTGTCTCAATTTTTCATTTTCGCAAATTTCCATCAATGTGCTCCAAAATTTGTCTTTCATTTCGGTATCTTTTACCATTCTTGCTGCATTTTTTTGCACCAAGGTTTCGGCATTTTTGGTTTGATGGTCTTCTGCCGCAAAAGGAAACGGCACTAGCAAAACCGGTTTTTTCGCCATGGCTAATTCCGAAATTGCAATAGCTCCTGCCCGAGAAACAATAACATCTGCAGCTGAATAAGCAAGTGCCATGTCGGAAATAAATTCGCGAAGCGAGATTTGAGATTTGAGATTTGAGATTTGAGATTCTTTACTTAAATTCTCAAAATCCAGCTTCCCGGTTTGCCAAATGAGTTGATAGTCTTTTTCTTTTAAATTTTCTAAATGATCTTGCCAACCGTTGTTCAAGGTTCGGGAACCGAGTGAACCACCCACGGATAGAATCGTTAATTTATTTTTATCTAACCCTAATTTTTCTTTGGCCAAATCACCATCAATTAAATCATTAATAATGTTTTGACGGATAGGATTTCCTAAAAATAAGGTCTTTGTTTTTGCAAAAAAACGATCCATATTCGGATATGCCGTAAACACTGCTTTTGCTTTTTTGGATAAAAAAACATTTGTTTTCCCCGGCAAAGAATTTTGTTCTTGCACAAAAACAGGAACACCCAAACTTGAGGCTACAAAAAGTGCCGGTCCACTTGCAAAGCCACCTGTTCCTACGGCAAAATCGGGTTTGAAATTCTTAATTATTTTTCTTGCTTTCAATAAACTTGAAATCACTTTGAATGGTAAACCTATATTTTTCAATAAATTACCCCGATCAAACCCCGCAATATTTAAGCCTACAATTTTGAATCCTGCTTGTGGAATTTTCTCCATTTCCATTTTGTTTTCGGCACCGATGAACAAAAACTCGGCATCGGGAAATCGCTTTTGGATTTCCTGTGCAATGGCAACTGCAGGGAAAATATGCCCTCCTGTTCCACCGCCACTCATGAGAACACGAATGGATCTTGGTTTCTGATTTTGGGCTATATGTTCAAAATTGTTTGACATTTTTTGTCTTTTTTTAATTAAATAAATTCAAAAAAATTCTCTGAATTCATTTTGTTTTCGATGTTCATTGATCATGAAATTTTCGAACAAATTTTCTTTACGCTATATCATTAATCTCCTCAATATTCTGTTTCTTGCCCATTCCTTCCTCGTCGTACACCTGAATTCGGGAACTTACGTTCAAAATAATTCCCAACTGTAAATACGTTACTAACATAGATGTTCCTCCATAACTTATTAACGGTAATGGTTGTCCCGTAACCGGAATTAAATTGACGGCAACAGCAATATTCACCGCAAGTTGTACGAAAATCATAATTCCCAAACTCAACACGAGCAAACTCCCAAAAAATGCAGGCATTTTACTGGCAATCATTACAATGCGAATCATCATAATGAGATACAGCGAGATTAAAACAAATGCTCCTATAAGTCCGTATTCTTCTACGATAATAGCAAAAATAAAATCTGAAACCGACTGTGGCAAAGACTGTTTTAATGCACTTTTTCCCGGCCCTATGCCTGTTATCCCACCATGAATAATAGCCGCTTTTGCCTGAGTAACCTGATAATTTTTTGCCTTTAGACTTTCGCTTTGGACTTCATCGGTTTTCTTTGCATTGCTAAA
The DNA here is from genome assembly GCA_017995195.1 of Cloacibacterium sp. Classification (GTDB taxonomy): domain Bacteria; phylum Bacteroidota; class Bacteroidia; order Flavobacteriales; family Weeksellaceae; genus JAGOJI01. Next base: position 46,107 of record JAGOJI010000001.1, on the reverse strand, counting down.
TGTTTCGATACGACTCATCCAAGTATGTACACGGTTGCTTTTGATGAGATCTGTTTTCAGTGCTAAAAACAGAAAAACACCTACCAATAAAACCGATACGCCTATAAATCCTATAATATATTTTCTGGCAAACTGACCAATAACCATAACAACCATAGCAACCATTAAAATCATAAGTGCTGTAGAGCCATTGTCTTTTGCCACTAAAATAAAGACCAATAATACGGGACCAAAAACATATACGATATTCTCAATAGGAAGTCGCTCTCTTTTTACGTTTTTTGTTAAAAACCTGCACAAATAAATAACCAGCATTAGGTACGCAAAAGTAGACGGCTGAAACGAGATAGGAGTTCCGGGTATTTTTAACCACCGCGAAGCACTTGCCCCGTCTATTTTCTGCCCGGCAAACATGGTAAGTAACAACAGAACCACCATAATACCCAAAAGAATACTGCTCAGTTTACCAATGTATTCGTATTTTATCATACCCACGCCTCGCATAATTGCCAACCCTAAAAAGACAAAAAAACCGTGCTTTAGGATATGACTGGTAGTGGTTCCTGTATTTACAATATATTCCAAATTAGAACTTGCGGAGTACACCGGGAAAATGGAGAACAAGGAAATCAACAAAATCACCGACCAAAGGACTTTATCGCCCTTTAGCAGTTCAAATTTATTTTCCTGTATGTTTTGTGTGTATTCCATCATCTAACTTTCACTGTATTTAAAGGCTTTTTTCAACATAATAGGTGTAGAAAGTGTCGTTACAATTCCCATAATTACCAAGATGGAGAATATTTCGGAATCTATCAATCCGGCTTTGTAGGCAATATTAGCGATTACCAATTCCATTATTCCTCTGGCATTGAGTCCTATACCCAATGTAAGCGAAACTTTTTTGTTCAGACCTGCAATTGTTCCCCCCAAATAACCTCCTATAATTTTTGATAAATAAGAAACCACCAAAACCGCTACCAACAACCCATAATTGTTGATAGAGGAGATTTGAAACTCCAGACCTATTCCTGCAAAAAAGATAGGTGCCAAAAAACCCATTGCCAAACTGTTGGTGGTATTATGGAACGATTCCATATGGCTATGTCCTACTAATTTTTCGCTAATCAGCATGGCAGCGAAAAAAGAACCTATAATGAAATGAAAACCTAAAGTCTCCGTCATAGTTGCAAACAACAGTACAAATGCAAAAAACAGGGCATAGAGTGATTCTTTTCCTTTTAGAATCAATAAAAGACGATTGAGTTGCCTTTCTAAGTAGTTTTCTTTGTTGGAAATTCTCTTAATGAAGGAGTAACTAAAATATAAAATGGCTAAGAAAACCAAAAGTTTAAATATGGAAACTGCCGAAACCCTCATTACTGAAACCAAGGACATATCGGTATCTTTCATATTGAGCAAAATACCCAAAATGGTTAATGCCAATACGTCATCAAAAATAGCTACAGAAATAATTTTCTGCCCAACATCTGAGTTTATTTTACCTAAATCCATAAGAATCCTAATACTCACGGGAAGTGCCGTAATTGCTACACAAAGCCCTATAAACACTGTTTCCATAGCATCTCTCCCAAAGAAATACCCTACCGCCAAGCCACTAAAGTGAGGCAGAAAAAATGCCATAAAAGAAATCACGAGATTTCTTCCTTTCATGGATTTCAGAATATCATCGAAATTAATCTCCAAACCGGCAATAATTACCAACAGAAAAACACCCAACTCCGAAATAATCCTCAGTTCCTCGCCTCTGTGAATCAAGTTGAAAAAAGATGGACCTAAAATAATTCCTGCCAAGATTTCACCAATCATGGACGGTTGGTTGAACCTTTCGAAAAGTTCGCCCAATAACCTTGAAAACACCAACAAAATCAATAAATTGGTGAAAAAAGGTAATTCGAAATGCGGAACGGGTAAATCCATTTTTATGTTTTTTTAATTTTTCAGAACTTCTTTTTTAAACATCTCTCCTCGGTGTTCATAATTGTTGAACAAATCGAAACTTGCACAACATGGCGAAAGCAATACGGTATCTCCATTTTCTGCCAACGATTTGGATACTCTAATGGCTTCTTCCATACTTGAGGTATCAAAAACCAATTCTTTTTTATCTTTAAAAAAAGATGTCAATTTGCTATTATCCAACCCCATACACACAATGGCTTTCACTTTTTTCTTGACCAAATCCTCAACCTCGGTATAGTCATTTCCTTTATCTACTCCTCCTACAATCCAAATGGTTGGAGTCTTCATACTTTCCAAAGCGTAATAAGTAGCATTTACGTTGGTAGCTTTGCTATCATTGATGTATTTTACTCCTTCTATTTCTGCTACTTGCTCTAAACGGTGTGGAACCGCCTGAAAAGTCATCAGCGAATTTCGGATACTTTCATTGCTTATATTGAGTAGTTTTCCTGCAATACTTGCCGCCAAACTATTCGCCACATTGTGCTTGCCCACCAAAGAGAGTTCTTCCACTTTCATGGAAAACTCATCGTGGAGTTTTACAATTAAATCTTCATCAACAGTATAGGCTCCTTCATGGAGTTTTTCCTTCATGGAGAAGGGAATTTTTTTCACTCTTAAATCTAATTCCTGAAGAAGTTTTTGACTCATTTCATCATCTTTATTGTAAATGAAATAGTTGTCGTTCTCCTGATTTTCGGCAATTCTGAACTTTGCCAAAGCGTATTCTTCGTAATTATAGTTGTACTGATCCAAATGATCGGGACTTAAGTTCAACAACAAAGAAATATACGGCCTGAAATGCTGAATGTCATCTAACTGAAAGCTGCTTACCTCAAGAACATAATACTCATGGTTTTCTTTTGCCACCTGCATGGCAAAACTTTTACCAATATTTCCACCTAAGCCTACACTCAAATCATCATTTTTTAGAATATGATAAATTAAAGACGTGGTGGTGGTTTTCCCGTTGCTTCCTGTAATGGCTATGATTTTGGCATTGGTAAATTCTGCTGCAAACTCGACTTCCGAAGACAAGCGAATTCCTTTTGCCTGAATTTTTTGGATTAAATCTGCTTTTTTGGGAATTCCCGGAGATTTTATAACCCAATCTGCTTGTAAAATCCTTTCTTCATCGTGGTTTCCTTCCTCAAATTCAATCTCGAAATCTATCAGTTGTTTTTTATAATTTTCTTTAATAGCTCCCTTGTCCGAAAGAAAAACCTCCAGACCTTGCGTCTTAGCCAAATATGCAGCTCCTACACCACTTTCGCCACCTCCTAAAACTACTATACGAATCCCTCTTTCTCCCAAAGAGGGAAAACTGGTTGAGTCGTTCATATTTTTCCTGATGTTACTCATTAAAAATAAATTTTAATTTTATTTCATTTCAATCACCAATCTCCCCTTTGGGGAAAAGGGGGATTTTACCTAACTTTCAGTGTAATTAAACAAATTACCGCCAACATTACGCCTATAATTAAAAATCGCATTACGATTTTACTCTCGTGATAACCACTTTTTTGATAATGATGATGCAGAGGCGACATTTTGAATATTCTTCTTCCCTCTCCGTATTTCTTCTTGGTATATTTAAAATAAGCCACTTGCAACATAACCGACAGATTTTCTACTAAAAAAATGCCGCACAATACCGGAATGAGCAATTCTTTCCTTAAAATAATAGCCAAAACTGCAATTACGCCTCCTAACATCAAACTTCCTGTATCGCCCATAAATACTTGTGCCGGATAGGTATTGTACCAAAAAAAGCCGATAACAGCTCCCACCAACGCCAAAGCGAAAATGGTAGTCTCGCCCATATTGGGCAAGAACATGATGTTCAGGTAATCTGCAAAGATGATATTGCCCGACAGATAGGCAAACAAAGCCAATGTAAGGAGTATAATGACACTGGTGCCGGCGGCGAGTCCATCTATCCCATCGGTAATATTGGCTCCGTTGGAAACGGCGGTTACAATAAAGATGACCATAGGAATAAAGATGACCCAAGCCATTTCCTGTGCTTTATCGCTCTCCATCCAAAACAACATCTTACTGTAATCGAACTCGTTGTTTTTAAGAAAAAGCATAGTAGAAACCGTAGATTTTTCTTCGGGAGCAAAGTTTTGGGAAACATGGTTTCTGTTGATAGCGTTAGGCTCTACGTATTTTCTTTTGATGGTTACATCAGGATGAAAATACATGGTAATTCCTACAATCAACCCAATTCCTACCTGCCCTAAAATTTTGAATTTTCCGGACAACCCGTCTTTATTTTTTTTAATTTTTTTGAGATAATCATCTATAAAGCCAATCGCTCCCATCCAAAGCATGGTAATTAAAAGCAATAAAATGTAAATATTAAATTTGGTAAACAGAATTACAGGAACCAAAGTTGCCAGAATAATGATGAGCCCTCCCATGGTAGGTGTTCCTTCCTTTTGCTTCTGTCCCTCTAAACCTAAATCTCTTACCAGTTCTCCCATCTGCTTTTTTCGTAAAAAACGAATGATTTTTTTACCATAAATCAAAGCAATCCATAAGGATACAAGAATAGAAATTCCTGCCCGAAATGAAATGTATTTTAGTAAATTCAAACCAGGAATATGGATTCCTTGAGAAGTGAGGTATTCGTATAGGTAGTATAGCATGTTTTAATGATTGATAAGTGATAAGTGATAAATGATACTTGATAGTTGATGATTGAATTATAATCCTTCTCCTAATTTTCTCTTATAAGTTGCTGTCACTTTTACTATTTCTTCTGCTTCTATTGTCATTTCTTTCAAAAGTTCTTCATTTTTCATAATATTTACTTCTTTTATTACTTCGAGCCAAAAAAGAGTTTCATCTGCTTCTTCTACAACAATACAAATTTTGGCATATTTTTCTTTATTTGAACGTGCTCTACACATTGCTCTATAATTTGATGCCGATGAACTTGAAGAACGAAATATTTGTTTCCTTAAAACTGAAACTTTATCAGAGTAAGGTAATTCCGAAAGTTCATTAATGATTTTTATTGATAACTTTTTTGTTCTTTGAGCAAAAATTGTATTGTAATCCATATAGCTATCATTTGTTTAAATCATTCATCAACTATCAAGTATCATTTATCAACCATCATTTACTCATCATTCTTGCCAATTCCACAATCGTTTCTTTATCATCAAAATGGAGTTTTTCGCCATTTATTTCTTGGTAATTTTCGTGGCCTTTTCCGGCAACAAGCACTATATCTTTTGGTTCGGCGAATTTGATTGCCATTTTTATCGCTTCCTTTCTATCGGGAATCGAAGTGTATTTGCTGAAGTTTTGCGGTTCTACTCCTGCTTCAATATCTTTAATAATTTCCTGCGGATTTTCCGTGCGTGGATTGTCCGACGTGATGATTGCTAAAGTAGATTTCCTTGTCGCGATTTTTCCCATTTCCGGGCGTTTTTCTTTATCTCTGTCACCACCACAACCGAAAACGGTAATGAGTCTTTCATTTTTGGTGCGGATTTCGTTGATGGAATCCAGCACATTCTCCAAAGCATCAGGCGTATGGGCATAGTCTACCACGAAGAAAATTCCGCCATCGGATTTAAAGGTTTCAAACCTGCCGTTTACGCGTTTCAGTTGAGAAATCGCCTGTAAAACCTCATCTTCATTCATTCCTAATTCTACTGCAATTGCAAATGCCAAAAGCAAGTTATATACATTGAATTTTCCCGTTAGAGTCGTCCAAAATTCTTTTCCATTGAAGTTCAGCAACATTCCGTTGAAATCTACCTCCAACAGCTTTCCATGGAAATCTGCCATAGTTTTCAGAGCGTAAGATTTCTTTACGGCTTTGCAATTTTGAAGCATTATTTTTCCGTTTTTGTCATCAAAATTGGTAATGACAATGGCCTCAGAATTTAATTCATCAAAAAATCTCTTTTTGGTTTTAAGATATTCATCAAAAGTTTTGTGATAATCTAAATGGTCGTGGGTAATGTTGGTAAAGCCTGCAATTTTGAAGGTAAGACCCTCGGTGCGGTTTTGGTGAATCCCGTGTGAAGAAACTTCCATAAAAGCGTATTCGCAACCTACTTCTACCGCTTTTGCGAGCATCTTGTTCAGGCGAACTACGTCCGGCGTTGTATGTGTTGAGGGAATAATTTCCTCTCCTATTCTGTATTCTACGGTAGAAATGAGTGCCGACTGATAGCCTAAATTTTTAAACAAATCAAACAACAAAGTAGAGACCGATGTTTTCCCGTTGGTTCCTGTTACTCCCACCAATTTTAGCTTTTCGGAAGGGTTTCCATAAAAATTGGAAGCAAGCTGACCCAACGTTTTTGAAGAATCTTTAACTTTAACAAAAGTAATTTCTGAATTTATTGAATTGGGCAAGTTTTCACAAATAATGACTTTCGCACCTTTTTCAATGGCAGAATTGATATAATCGTGGCCATCGGAAACTACACCTTTTATAGCGACATACAGCGAGTTTCCCACCGCTTTTCGACTATCGAAAACGATTTCTGAAACTTCCGGATTTTTATTCCCGAAAATTTCTAACACGTGGATTCTGTTTAATAATTCTTGTAAATTCATATTCTCCCTTTCCCCCAAAGGGGAGAAAGTCTCTAATACTAACTGTTTAACATCGTGTCATATACACGCTAAATTCACTTTAAAATTTGTTTTCTTCAAATGGGAGAAAAAAATTCTCCATTATTTATTGTAACCTAAGTTTTATCATTATTTCAACTCAACCACATCTCCCTCTTCGGGGAAAGGGGATTAATTCTGCAACGTCAAATAAATTCGTTGGTTTTTATTCATTATTGTTCCTTCTGCCGGAAACTGGTCTTTAATTTTTCCAACACCTTTATAATCTACTCTATATCCCTGATTTTCCAATTGTGGAATTACATTTTTACCAATTAAGCCTTTTACGTTGGGCATTTGGTTTTGTACCACAGCAACCTTGAAATTAGGACTTATCATTTTGTTGAGATTTACCTTTTTGTCTACCAACATTTCTTTTTCCACATTCAAAGGGGTTTTGAGGAAAGTTTTTCCTGCAATTTCTTTGAAAACCGGAGCCGCCACCGTTCCTCCGTAATAACCCTTTGCGTTGTTTGGCTGATTCACCATTACAATGCACGTATATTTAGGATTATCTGCCGGATAAAATCCTGCAAAAGAAGCCTGATATTTTGCAGGACCGGGTTTCCAGTACTCAAAACGGGCTGTTCCTGTTTTTCCTGCTAACTTGATGTTGGGCGTAAAAATACTTTTTGCAGTTCCTTTCTCTACGGCTTTGGTTAGCATAGCTGTCATTAGATTAATGGCTTCCGTAGATGCCATTTTGTTTACGATAGTTTCGGGTGTTGCCTCGTATTCTACTTTACCATCCTTCATTATTTTATCAATAAAAAGGGGTTTTACCATTTTGCCTTTATTAGCAATACCATTATAGAATGTGGTAAGCTGTAACAAGTTGAACCGAGAACTGTATCCGTAAGATAAAGATGCTAAGGTAGCTCTATTCCAGCGTTTATCTTGTGGCGTTACAATAGAGGGTTTGGTAATTCCGGGTAGTTCTATATCCATTTTTTCGAACATTTTCCATCTTTTCAAGTGATTGATGAAAACTTCAGGCTTAGAGCCATAGTTCGTGGTGATAATTTTTGCCGCACCTATATTGCTGGACTGGGCGAGAATATCACTCAAGTCGTAGGTTCCACCTGCATGGCTGTCTGTAATTTTTTGTCCTCCATACTCCCACGAGATTCCTCCTACATTTATTTTGGTATTTTCATTGATAAAACCATCATCCATAGCGGCTAACAAAGAAACCGTTTTGAAGGTAGAACCTGGTTCTATGGCGTCTTTAAGGGCATAATTGTAGGCATCTACATACATTCCGGGTTCTGTTCGCCTAAGGTTTACCATTGCCCGAACTTTGCCTGTTTGGGTTTCCATTACCACAACACAGCCATGATCTGCCTCAAACTCTATCAGTTGTTTTTCTAAAGCCGTATGGGCAATATCCTGAATTCTTAAATCTAAGGTGGTGTACACATCTTGCCCATCTACCGGATCTTTAATTTTCCAATAATCAATGGGTTTCCATTGAGTGGCATTGATTCTTTGTACCAATCTTTTTCCGTTTTTATCTTTAAGGTATTTGCTGAAAGCAGCTTCCAATCCGGATTTTCCTCTTTCATCATCCATACCAATGGTTCCCGCTCCTATTTGAGTAGTTGCCAAAATACGCTTGTAATTTTTCTCGATAATGAGACAACGGTTCTTTTTATATTTTTTTTCTTTTTCGCTGTATGTACTGAAAATAGGGAACTTTCGGATTCGGTCTAATTGATCAAAATCTAAATCGGTTACCAAAGAATAATACTGATTTTCTCTTTTCTTCTGCTGGTCGAAAACACTTCTATACTGAGCTCTTGGCTTGCCAAACATTTGATTGAGCGAGTCGGTAAGTGCTCCAATATTTTTCTGGTAAATAGAATCTTTAATGGTTTTAAAGTCGATGTAAATATTGTATTTCATTACCGTAGTTGCCAATATAGAGCCATCGGCAGAGTACAAATTACCTCGAGCTGCTTTTACCGTATCTTCTCTGTAGTTGATGTTGATGTAATTTTTCTCGATACTATCGATATTAGAGTTTTGTAAAATGGCAATTCTCGCAATGAATACTACAAAAACAACAAATGCTACCCCGGCAAAGAGATAGCCCCATCTTAGTGTTTTAGCACGTTTGTTATCGTATTCATTTACTCTTGCCATCGGTACTGTCGAGTTTTATCAGTAATTTTAAGGGGTGAGTTTCCAGAGCCATCAAAGAGTCTTTTTCTACTTCTTTGATGAGTTCGGATTCTAATTTTATTTTCATCAACTTGCTTTGTGCATAGGCATTTCGGGATTTGTATTCTTCTGCCTGATCCTTTAGCTGATTCACTACTTCAATTTTTTGATTTACCAAATGGTTGCTGTAAATCATAAGCATCATCAAAACAAAAATCAACAGAAAATACCGATAATGAATTTTAAACTCATCTCGATTAAGAAAATTACCTTTAACAATATCTTTAAAGGTTAAGTTTTTCTTAGGCTTGTATGCCTGTTGTTTTGCCAAAAATTATAATTGATGATTGATAATTATGTTCTTATTTATAAATGACAATTAATGGTTGATAACTGATTGATTACTAATTCTTTTCATCATTTATCAATCATCATTTATATTTTCGTTCCCACTCTCATTTTTGCACTTCTTGCTCTTGAATTTTCTTCTATCTCGCCATCATCGGGAACAATAGCCTTGCTCTGCAACAAATCAAAAGCTTTGGCATAGTTTCCAAACACATCTCTTTCGGGTTCTCCTTCAAACATTCCGTTTTTGAGAAACCTTTTTACCAAACGGTCTTCCAATGAGTGATATGAAATAACCACCAATCTTCCCTCTTGTTTAAGTATTCGGTAAGACTGGAGCAACATCTCCTTCAGTACTTCCAATTCTTGGTTGACCTCAATCCTTATTGCCTGAAACAGCTGTGCAAAAAACTTATTGCTCTTATGAGCCGGTATGTATCCAAAAACGTTTTTCAAATCTTGCGTTGTAACTATTGCCTTGTTTTTTCTTGCATGCACCATCTCCCTTGCCAACTTTCTTGCCTCTCTTATTTCTCCGTAATAGTAAAAAATGTCTGCCAACTGCTCTTCCTCATATTCATTAACCACCTTCTTGGCATCTAAATGCTGCATCACGTTCATTCTCATGTCCAAAGGGGCATCCGTGCGGATAGAAAAACCTCTTTCTGCCTCATCGAACTGATGAGAAGACACGCCCAAATCAGCTAAAATTCCGTCTACTTTTCCCACCCCATACATCATGAGCGAGTTTTCCAAAAACCTGAAATTCTGATTAATCAGTACAAATCTTGGATCGCTAATGGTATTTTTAAGAGCGTCCAAATCCTGGTCGAAAGCATACAACTTCCCCTTTTCCGAAAGCCTGCTCAATATTTCCCTTGAATGACCGCCTCCACCAAAAGTACAATCTACATAAACCCCATCTGGATTCACAACCAGAGCGTCTACACTTTGTTTTAGTAAAACAGGATTATGATACATTCTGATTATTTTTATTCGCCATAATTTCTTGCGTCATTTTAGCAAAATCTTCTTCGCTAATACGGACTTTCTCATCGTATTCTGCCTTGTCCCAAACTTCAAAAAGCCCAGACATACAGGTAACCACCACTTCTTTAGACAAACGAGCATACTGCACCAAATCTTTGGAGATCTGCAATCGTTCCGAAGCATCTATCTCCACAACCTTTACCCCTTTTAGGAAAATTCTAAGAAAATCTCCGTGCTTTGGGTTGAAGGTAACGTCCAGATTGTCTAATTTTGCCATGAGTTTATCCCAACCTTTTTGCGGATAAACTTCTACACAAGGACGGTGGATAGAGCTTTTGATCACGAAACTTTCTTCCCCGAAACTGCTCAGTTGTTTCATCAATGCAGAAGGCACTTTTAACCTGCCTTTGTCATCGATTTTACATTCGTATGTCCCTGTTAAATTTATCATTTGGGACAAAAATATGTATTTTTTCCTAAAATTTCCCATTTTTTCCCACTTTTAAACTTAATGTTAATAACTTTTCATTCAGCAGTTTACACACAAAAAATAATCCCCTGATTCAAAAACACTTATCCAAAGGTGGTTACTAAAATTTCCATCAATAAGCTCCATTGTATTTTACTTTTGTGATAATTTTTATTAATTATTAAAAAATAACACCTCTAACGTTTTATTTGCTGTTAATTTTTGTATTTTTGCAAGGCTTCGAATGCACTGAATATGATTTTTAAAACTAAAAAAGAGAAAAAATTTGTTTTTATAGAAAGAGGAGAAGGACATCCTATGGTACTGTTACACGGTCTCATGGGTGGACTAAGCAACTTTGAACAGATGGCAAGTTATTTTGCCGAAAGAGGGTTTAAAGTATATATCCCTCAACTTCCTATTTACGATTTGCCAATTCTCAATACCAATCTTACCAGTATTGCAAAATTCGTAGCCAAATTTATCAAGCAACAAGTTGGCAAACCTGCAACTATAGTGGGAAACTCCATGGGAGGGCACATTGGGCTTATCCTTACTCTTGCCAATCCAGAGTTGGTACATTCGTTGGTTTTGACCGGAAGTTCAGGACTTTACGAGAAATCTTTCGGAGACAGTTTTCCAAGAAAAAGCGACAAAGAGTATATCCGAAAGAAGACCCAAGAGGTTTTCTACGATCCTTCGGTTGCGTCGGACGAATTGGTAGACGATGTATTTTCTATTGTAAATGACCGTATGAAGGGTATAAAAACCGTAATGCTTGCCCGAAGTGCCATAAAACACAATATGCAAAACGAATTACCCAACATTCAGTGTCCTACCTGCCTTATTTGGGGCAAACAAGATGGGGTTACGCCTCCCGATGTAGCCATTGAAATGAGCCGACTGATTCCTCACTCAGATTTGTTTTGGTTAGATGAGTGCGGACATGCCGCAATGATGGAAAAACCGGAAGAATTTAGTGAGATTCTTTATAACTGGCTGAAAACAAAAGTTTAGATTCATTATTTTATCATCTTTTAAAATTGTGAAATTTTTGTTTTAAAGTTAGAATTATTGGTTCTTCATTAACTTTAATTCTACTAAATGAATCTTTCGTAATTTGCGAAGAAATCTTCTTTTGAAGGCTTCAACAAAAAATCATGCAAATAAAATCCGCAGAATTTATAAAAAGTAGCAAGAGGTGGCAAGATTGTCCTGAACCCACTTTGCCGGAGTATGCTTTCATTGGGAGATCCAATGTAGGTAAGTCTTCTCTGATCAATGCCATGCTCAACAGAAAAGATTTGGCAAAAACTTCCCAAACTCCCGGAAAAACACAACTGATTAATCATTTCTTAATCAATGAAACGTGGTATCTTACAGATTTACCGGGCTATGGCTACGCCAGAGTCTCCAAGGTACAACGAAAAGATTTCGAGAAACTGATTACCAATTATATTTTGGAAAGAAAAAACTTGGTAAATCTTTTTGTACTCATTGATATTCGCCATACGCCCCAAAAAATAGATCTCGAATTTATGGAATGGTGTGGTGAAAATGGCGTTCCTTTTTCCATTGCATTTACCAAAGAGGACAAGGTAAAGCCTAATATTGCCATAAAAAACAGACAGGAGTACCAACAAAAACTCCTCGAAACTTGGGAAGAATGTCCGAAGATGTACACGACCTCGGCAGAGAAAAAAACCGGAAGCGATGAGATTCTAACATTCATCGAAGAAACCAATAACCTGCTCACGAAGAACCAAATTAAGTTTTAGTTTAAAATGAAGGACGTTATCTGGAAAGTAAAATCTTTCGAAGAGCTTACTACAAAAGAACTTTACGAAATTCTGAAAGTCCGACAGGAGGTTTTTGTGGTTGAACAAACTTGTGATTACCTTGATGCTGATGGATACGATGAACGTGCTCTCCATATTTGGGCTGAAAAACACTCTAAAATAATAGCGTATTGTCGTGTCTTCAATAAAGAAATAAAATACAAGGAGGCTAGTATGGGTAGAGTGCTTACACACCCCGAACACCGTGCACTGAGATTGGGAAAAACTCTTGTATCAATAGGATTAGAAGTTATCTCTACTCGGTTCCGAACAGAAAACATAAGAATTTCGGCACAGGATTATCTTATCCAATTCTATGGAAAATTCGGGTTTAGAGATACCGGAAAAAAATACTTGGAAGACAATATCCCGCACACAGAAATGCTGAAACGGTTATAGGGTTAAAGAAGTTATAGGGTTGTAAAAAGTTTTGTACCAATCTTTTTTAAACAAAATGGTTTGGTTAGGATTAAAAACAATTCAAAAAAACAGTCTGTTTCTTGGTTTAATTTTTAGTTAAGTTTTATTGCCCCCCAATTTTAGATTTATAACTTTTTTCATAAATCATATAAATTTGGAATAAAAAAAATATGTAGTTTTGATAAATCTTAAAAAACCAATCACATGTCAGAATTTAATCCTATTGAGAAATCAAGAAATACGCCTCCTGTAGCTGTAGGAGAAATTATTTCTCATGCTTTTGAAAACTATAAAAACGCATTGTTATACGCATTGCTTATTTTCACCGGCTCTTTTATATTATCCCAAATTTTTTCTTCTGTCATCGCTCCACTATCGGGGTTTGATGAGGAAATTCTATTGGAAGTAATGCAAGATGCCATGCGAGGGAAGCCTGCCAATTTTAATGAAATTCCCGGATCCAATATGTATGTTTTACTGTCTTGGTTTGTTGGTTTGTTGCTTTTCCCGCTCAATGTGGGCTTTATGTATATTATACACAAGTTCAACACAGGGCAGCAGGTCACTTTTTCCGACGTTACGATAGGATATCGCCAAAATACTGGCAATATTATTTTGTACTATATCCTAACCAGTATTTTGATTACCATTGGGCTATTTTTGTGCTTTTTGCCGGGGGTCGCTTTGGCGGTTCTTTTCTTTTTGGGGATTCCTATTGTTTTCTTCGAAAACAAATCGGCTGTAGAGGCTATTAAAAAATCTTTCGAAGTATCCAAGCCTCATTTTTGGACGCTCTTTGCAGCTATTATTTTAGGAGTTTTAATCACCCTATCGGGTATACTTCTTTGTGGCATTGGGATTATGCTGTCCGGAATGTTCATTTATGCCGTTATGTATTCTGCCTATTGTGCAGTATGTGGAACTCCTTACAAGATTAAAAACTAATGCCCGACTCAGAAAACCAAATCAGCAACAACAAGATTAAGCAAGTTTTCATGCTTGTGATTATCTTGGCATTGGTATTTCTTATTTTATTTAATTTAAGAGATTTCCTTCCTTCCTTGTTGGGAGCCATTACCTTATATATTATTTGTAGGAACTATTACTTCAAACTGGTTGAAGGGAACAAATGGAAATCTTGGCTGGCAGCATTATTTATTATGCTTGTTTCGTTGCTCATCATTATTGTTCCCGTTTATTTTTTAGTAAATAGTTTAATATCTAAAATCAGTAATTCCCAAGAATATGTGGGAATGATAACAGATTATGCCGAAAAAATTCATCAGTACATCAAAGCAGAAACAGGATATGATATTTTGAAATCGGTAGACATCAAAAAAATTGGAGAATGGATTACTCAATATTCTTCTACCATACTCAATACTACGGTAAATACGCTTACTGCCATTGCTTCATCTTATTTCATCTTATATTTTCTTCTAATTAATGGAAGATTATTCGAGAAATCCCTGATGATTTTAGTACCACTTAAAAACTCTAACCTTAATAAAATAGGCGAAAAGTTCTCCAAAATGGTCATTGCCAATGCCATAGGAATACCTATAATTGCTTTAGGACAAGGGCTTACCCTTTTAATAGGATATTTAATTTTTGAAGCCGACAGCCCTATTTTCCTGTTCGCTCTTACATGTTTAACCTCTGTAATACCGATTGTAGGAGCCTCTATCGTTTATATTCCGGTGGCACTTATGATGTTGGCAAGCGGAAACACTACAGGAGCTATTGGCATTATAGCTTTCGGGGCAGTATCCGGCATGATAGACAATCTTTTCCGGTTTACATTTCTCAAAAAATTAGAAGATATTCATCCGCTCAATTCTGTTTTTGGAATCATTCTGGGATTAAAAGTTTTTGGGTTTATCGGCTTAATTTTCGGTCCTATATTGGTTTCCATTACTCTTTTGCTTATTCAGGTTTATCGAGACGAATTTTCGGAAACCGAAAGTGGTAAAGACAAAATACTTACCCAATTAGAAGAAATAACCGAAACATCTACCCCACCTCCACCTGAAGAACCTCAAACAATTCAAACAACCGATAGTTAAATTTAAATATATGAATCTTCCTTTTGCAGAACCTTTCAGAATAAAAATGGTAGAAGAAATTCATCAATCTACCCAAGAAGAACGTATTAAATGGCTTAAACAAGCTCACTACAACCTCTTCAACCTCAAGAGCAATCAGGTTTTTATAGACTTGCTCACAGATAGTGGCACCGGAGCTATGTCCGACAAACAATGGGGCGAACTCATGACAGGCGACGAAAGCTACGCCGGTTCTCGCTCTTTCGATTTGTTGCACGAAAGAGTGAAAGGCATTACAGGATTCCAGTATCTTCTACCCACCCACCAAGGGCGAGCCGCCGAAAACGTTTTGTTTTCTGCTCTGTTGAAAGAAGGAGATGTTGTACCCGGTAACTCACATTTCGACACTACCAAAGGACATATTGAATTCCGAAAATCTAAAGCCATCGACTGTACTATAGATGAAGCCTTTGATATCGAAAATCTACACCCATTCAAAGGAAATATAGATTTAGAAAAACTCGAAAAAGTATATAAAACCTATCCAAAAGAACAAATTCCTTTTTGTTTAATTACCGTAACTTGTAATACTTCCGGAGGACAGCCCGTTTCTTTAGAAAATATAAAAGCGGTAAAGAACCTCTCGGATCAATACGGAATTCCTCTTTACTTTGATAGTGCAAGGTTTGCCGAAAACGCCTATTTTATACAGCAAAGAGAAGCAGGGCAACACAACAGAAGCATCAAAGATATTTGTAGAGAAATGTTTTCTTACGGAGAAGGGATGACAATGAGCTCCAAAAAAGACGGACTGGTCAACATAGGAGGCTTTATAGCCCTCAACAATCACGAAGTTTTTGTAAAAGCATCTCAGTTTACCATTATTTATGAAGGATTTATTACCTACGGAGGATTGGCGGGCAGAGATATGGCAGCCTTAGCACAAGGATTGCACGAGGCCACCGAACAAGCCTATTTGGAGACCCGTATTGGGCAAGTAGAATATTTGGGGAATCGACTGATTGAAATGGGAATTCCGATACAAAAACCAATAGGAGGACACGCCATATTTGTAGACGCTCTTGAGTTTTTACCCAAAGTTACCCGAGAAGAGTTTCCTGCACAAACTCTGGCTCTCGAAATATACAAAGAAGCCGGAATAAGAGCCGTAGAAATAGGAACTATTTTAGCCGATAGAGACCCTATAACCAGAGAAAATCGCTACCCGAAATTGGAATTGGTACGCTTGGCAATACCACGAAGAACCTATACCAACAACCATATGGACTATGTAGCTGTTGCCCTTAAAAACGTATTCGAGAGAAGAAATACCATTACCAAAGGCTACAAAATAGCATGGGAATCGGAAATTTTAAGACATTTTACCGTAAAATTGGAGGAAATTTAAGCTCAGATGGATAGAGTTAAAAGTAGTTTGAATTTTATTATAATTTCGTTGTTTGTTATGTTAAAAACATCATGTAACAAATTAAGAATAGAATATTAATTTTCCAAAATTATATAGATGAAAAAACTTTTAAAAATTGTCGGAATTATATTTTCAATAATTGTAATTCTTTATCTTATCTCAATTCCTATTATGCGTAAAAAATATGCTGTTCAAGAAAAGGCATTTTTTACGCCAACTCCTTTTGTAAAAGACACGCTAAAAGAATATATCCATAATTACAAGAATTTCTATCTAAATAAAGATTCTCTACAAATTGTCGCGAATAAATTCTTGTCGGACAAAAATGAAGACTCAATAAAAATCAACAATATAATTCTAAAAAGAAATTTTGGAAACTTCCTCAATTCTACAAAATCTGAATACTACACTTTTGAGCCAAAACACGCCGACAAAATTGGAATATTTTGGATGGGAAATGGTTACAACATTTTCAAATTAGTAAATAACTTATCGGAATTATCAAAAAGAGACAACATTAAAATCTATGTTTTGAATTATAATCAATATGGATTTTCAGATGGAAATGCGACTTTTAAAGACCAATTCGCATTAAATCAAAATTTTTACACTTTTGTAAACAACAAACAGAAAGTAGATTTTACGGCAGGACATTCTTTAGGAACCGTTTTTGCGACAAAACTTGCGACAGATAACAAAATACCAAACTTGTTTTTACTTGCTCCCGCTTCAAATTTAGAAGATTTGGTCGCTTATTTTAAGGGAAAAACTCCAATCATTTTCAGACCATATTTGAATGCAAGTGAATTGGAGAAGTCCGATATTGCAAAAGATGGAAAAACATCGGAAAATATTAAAAACTACAAAGGAAATTTAACTTTAATTCACGGAACAAAAGATGAAAATCTCCCATATTATATGTCGGAAAAAATTTTAGAAAACAGTCCTTCTAATAATAAACTGTTAATAACTGTAAAAGATGGAGACCACGATTCGCCATATTTACAGGAAAATTGGGAAAAAATTATTAACAAATTGAAATAAGAAACACTGTCTATTAACGGAGTTTGCAAGATGTGGGGTTGAAAAAAATCCTTAGAAAGTTTTCAGAAAATACCCGCAAAAAAATTATATGTTCTTATTTTTTGTAATTTAGTCAGCGGAGAAGGTTGCGGTAGCTCGCTTGCCTCGCAAATCCCATCTCCGTTATCGGCCATTTCAAAAAAATTACGCTTTATGTTATGAAAAATTTAATTTTAACAATTTTTGCTACTTTGGCACTAATCTCGTGTGCAACTGTGCCTTCCAAAAATCTGACTTCTGAAAATTTTATTTTAAATGAAAATGAGGGAGCAATTGCTGGAGTAATTGGAATACTTAAGAGAACTTATTCTTCAGGCTCCAACATTTATTATACAAATGAGGAAATTGAAAAACTGATAGTACAAGATAAAAAAAATAAGCAAAAATTTGCTTTTCAAATTGGAACAGGGGCAAAAGCACCTCAATCAATTGCAGATTTTGAAAAAAATAAAGACGATAAGTATGTTTACTTTTTCTTTATTTTAAAAGAAAAGCCGGGAAATTTTAAATTTAATGAATATACATACTTTTTTAATTCTGGTTATATTCAAGAACTAATTGGATATCCTGTTAAACAAAATCTTGAATTTAATATTGAAAAAGGTAAAATCAAATATTTCGGCACAATGTTTTTGGATTCAAAAAATCGAGAATTAATCTATACAAATGAATTCAAGAATTCAGATTTACAAAAATTTAAAGAAAAATTACCACACATAACTATTACTGAATAAAGAAACGGCAGACGGGCTTTACAAGACACAGAGTTAGCGTTGAACTTTTAGAAAGTACAGCCAAATTTTTCGTTAACAAAAGCCCACAAGTAGCTCCGCCGAATCTTCGATTTCGCAACAAGTCCCTTTCCATTGTTGTAATTTTACCGAAACACAAGAAAAAATATGTCCGAAATCCTTAAACATCAAATAAACCAAATTGTCACTATAGACGATAAAGAGTTTGAAGACATATTAATGTTTTTTAAACCAAAACACTTTCGTAAAAAACAATTTGTTATTCAAGAAAACCAACTAGTAGATAATGTTTATTTTGTTGAAGAGGGAATATTGAAAAACATATTTATTGATGAAATTGGCAAAGAACATATTTTACAATTTGCTTGTGCGAATTGGTGGATTTCAGATTTTGCCGCTTTCTTTAAAAAAGAAAAATCAACACTTGCTGTTGAATGCATTTCAGATTCTAAATTACTCTCAATCACACATTCAGACTTAGAATTAGTCTGTAACAAACACCCAAAAGTGGAACACTTTTTTAGAGTAAAATCAAACTTCGGGTATGTTGCACTTCAACAGAGAATACTTTCATTAATGACTCAATCTGCAAAAATCAGGTATGAAAATTTTTGTAATCAGTACCCTGAAATTCAACAAAAAATCCCAAAACAACAAATCGCTAATTATTTAGGCGTAAGTAGAGAAACATTAAGTCGTTTACAACTGTGATATACATCACTGTTTTTTTGTGATGTATGTCCTTATATATAAAACGTTATTAAATTTAACTTTACATTAAATTTAAATATATAAAAATTATGTCACAAGAATTAAGTAAAAATCCAGTATTTGATGGTGTAGGATATGAGCCATCATTATTTTCTCGTTCAATGTTTGTAGCACCAAAAACGGATTACGATTATTCAGTTTATGAGAATCGCAATACAGATAAAAACAAAAAAATTTTAGTTGTTTGCACGGAAGAACGTTATATGACGATGTCTAATGGTAAAAAATTCTCAACGGGAAATCATCCTGTAGAGACTCTTGTCCCTATGTTGCATTTAGAAGCAGCAGGGTTTGAATCTCATATTTTTACACCAACAGGGCAACCGGTAGCACTTGAAATGTGGGCAATGCCATCGGAAGACGAGGCTGTAAAAGGTATACTTGATAAATACAAATCACAATTTGAAAAACCAAAGAGCTTATTAGAATTTGTTGAAAATAATATGCAATCTGAGGAAGATTATGTAGCCGTTTTTTTACCTGGAGGACACGGAGCAATGCTTGGGTTACCACAAAATGATAATTTGAAAAAATTGATACAATGGGTTAAAAAAGAAGATAAGTATATGTTGGCTATTTGTCACGGTCCCGCTGCATTGTTGGCAGGTGCTCATCACGAAGATGCCAATAATTTTCCTTACAAAGGATACCAAGTGAAGGCATTTCCAGATACTATTGACACTCAAACACCTGCAATAGGTTACGTGCCAGGAGAAATGCCGTGGTTTTATGGCGAAAAATTGAAAGCACTTGGTGTTGAATTTTTAAACGATGACATTACAGGTGCTTGTCATATAGATAGAAAGTTAGTAACAGGTGATAGTCCACTTGCTGCAAACAATTTTGGAAAAATGAGCACAGAAGCACTATTGGATAAATAAAACAGCAATCACAAATCCACAAAAGAAATTGATGATCTGGAATATTCTGTTCATTCCTTAAAAGAAAATAAACATAAGACAAAACCTTATTTTACTTTAAATCCTTGATTTATAGACATTAAAAAACAACACCATCTTTTGTGGCTTTGTGGTTAAAAAAATTATCCTGTAGTAAGTTTAATATAAAGATAACCTTCTCTTAACACCTTTGTAATGTAGTATATCCATCTTTGTATAACTCGTTATGCCAAGAAAAATAGAGATTTGCGTTATTTCCGATGTTCATTTGGGCACTTACGGCTGCCAAGCCAAGGAGCTAAACCGTTACCTCAAAAGCATTCACCCTGAAACACTCATTCTAAACGGCGATTTTATTGATATTTGGCAATTCAAGAAAAACTATTTTCCTAAGTTTCATTTAAAAATCATCAAAAAAATAGTAGACTTTGCCTCCAAAGGAACCCAAGTGATCTATATTACCGGAAACCACGATGAAATGCTTCGGAAATTTACCGATTTTCATTTAGGAAACATTGAAATTGTTAATAAAAAAATACTGCATCTCAACGGACAAAAAGTGTGGATTTTTCACGGCGATGTTTTCGATGCCTCAGTACAGCACAGCAAATGGATTGCCAGATTGGGAAGTTGGGGGTACGATTTTTTGATTCGCCTCAACGTACTCTCCAACTGGGTGTTGCAAAAAATGGGACGAGGAAAATATTCTTTCTCCAAAAAAATAAAAGCCAGCGTAAAAAAAGCGGTGAAGTTTATTGGCGATTTCGAAGAAACAGCATCGGAGTTAGCCATAGAAAATGGCTACGACTTTGTGATTTGCGGGCATATCCATCAACCTCAAATAAGAAAAATAGAAAAAAACGGCAAAAATACCGTATATTTGAATAGCGGTGATTGGGTAGAAAATCTTACCGCCTTAGAATACCACAACGGGCAATGGGCTCTCTTTGAGTATCACAAAGATTTTGATGAGCCTTCCTTCGATGAAAAAGAAGACCCTGAGATTGATTTACAAAACGTAGAAAACCTCATCAAGGATATTGCCATAAAGAACATGACTTGGTCATGAAAATACTATACGCTGTTCAACGTACCGGAAATGGGCATTTAGCAAGAGCTCAGGACATTATCCCCTTTCTAAAGAAATACGGAACAGTAGATATTTTGGCAAGTGGCAGCCAAGCCCAAATAGAACTTGGTTTTCCTATACGCTACTCCTACGATGGGCTTTCGTTGTTTTATGACAAAGGCGGAGCCTTATCTTATTCTG
Source organism: Cloacibacterium sp. (assembly GCA_017995195.1). GTDB lineage: Bacteria > Bacteroidota > Bacteroidia > Flavobacteriales > Weeksellaceae > JAGOJI01. Next base: position 25,003 of record JAGOJI010000001.1, on the reverse strand, counting down.
CCATTTTTTTCAAAAACCGATTAGTAAAGTTCCTCAAAAACGTGCTGGAAGCTCCTGTTAAAGAATACGATTTAATTATTAATGATTTCGAGCCGGTTACTGCTTGGGCATGCCAACTCAGAGGTGGAAATATTATTTCTCTTTCCCACCAAAGCAGTCTTTGGTTTCAAGAAACGCCTAAACCGGATAAAATAAGCAGATTAGCTCAATCCATCATTCGGTTCTACGCTCCTATAAAAGAAAAATATGGTTTTCATTTCCAGTCTTACCACCCCAAAATTTTCACTCCCGTTATCCGAAAAAAAGTAAGAGAACTCAAACCTTTTTTAGGAGAAGATTATTTGGTTTATCTACCCGCTTTTTCTAATGAAAACCTCGCTTTGGTACTCAAACGCATCAATGTGCCGTGGAAGATTTTTTCTAAATACAGCCAAGAAGGTTTTCGGGACGAAAATTGTGAGTTTATCCCTATTGATGAAGAACGTTTTCTTAAAACATTGGAATCCTGTAAGGGAGTGTTGTGCGGAGCAGGATTCGAGCTTCCTTCCGAGGCTTTGTTTCTAAACAAAAAACTCTTTGTGATTCCTATAAAAAAACAGCTCGAACAAGAATACAATGCCAAAGCTCTGGAGCTTATGGGCGTTCCTACTTCTGAAAATCTGGACGGTGGAAAAATTGAATCTTGGGTAAAAAGTAATAAACGGACAACAGTAGACTACCCTGATAATACAGAAAAAATAATACAAGAAATTATAGAATTACAAAGCCCGTAGAAAAATACTACAGGCTTTTGTATTGGTTTGTTATTTTCTGGGCCGAAAATAGTGTCAAAGAATTTCTTTTTCTTAGCCTTTTCTACGAAACACGTTCTACTTCTTCTTTTGATTTTCCTGCCAATCCGTCTTTGGTTTCGTTGAGTTCTAAGACTATTTTATCGCCCTCCGTCATTTGTTTATTAACAAGCATTTCTGCCAACAAGTCCTCAATATATTTTTGAATGGCTCTCTTTAGTGGTCTGGCACCAAAGTCTTTATCCCAACCTTTTTCGGCGATGAAATCTTTGGCATCATCGGTAAGTTCTACTTGGTAATTTAGTTTTTCTAAACGAGTATAGAGCTTGTTCAGTTCCAAATCAATAATTTTTCTGATGTCTTCTTTTTGAAGAGCATTGAAGAAAATAATATCATCTATTCTGTTCAAAAATTCGGGAGCAAATGCTTTTTTCAAAGCACTTTCTATTGTGCTTCGGGCTCTGGCATCTGTTGTTGATTTTTTGGCATTGGTTCCGAAACCTACTCCATCTCCAAAATCTTTCAGATCCCTTGTTCCTATATTAGAGGTAAGGATGATAATGGTATTTCTGAAATCCACCTTTCTGCCTAAGCTGTCGGTAACGTGTCCTTCATCTAAAATTTGCAACAAAATATTGAAAACATCGGGGTGTGCTTTCTCTATTTCGTCCAAAAGAACTACCGCATAAGGCTTTCTGCGAACGGCTTCTGTGAGTTGTCCGCCTTCCTCGTAACCTACATATCCCGGAGGAGCTCCTACCAATCTGGACACGGCAAACTTCTCCATATATTCGCTCATATCAATTCTAATAAGAGCATCATCGGAGTCGAAAAGTTCTTTTGCCATTACTTTTGCCAGCTCCGTTTTCCCGACCCCTGTAGTTCCGAGGAAAATAAAGGTTCCTATTGGTCGGTTAGGGTCTTTGAGGCCTGCTCTGTTTCTTTGTATGGCTTTTACCACTTTTTTCACCGCATCTTCTTGCCCAATTACCTTTCCGTTGAGTAGCGTATCCATTTGGGAGAGCTTATCGAGTTCGCTTTTGCCCACTTTTGTTACAGGAACACCGCTCATCATAGACACTACTTCTGCAACATTCTCTTCGGTAACTTCTTCTTTTTTATCTTTTACATTTTTGTTCCAGGCTTCCTGTGCTATATTAAGTTCAATTATCAACCTTTCTTCTTCATCTTTCAGCTTTCTGGCTTCCAAATAATCCTGAGCTTTTACAGCTCTTTGTTTCAAATCTTTAATTTCTTCAATCTTTTTTTCGGTTGCTATAATTTCTGTAGGAACCTTCATGTTTTTAATATAAACACGGGAACCGGCTTCATCTAAAGCATCTAATGCCTTGTCCGGCAAAAAACGATCGGTAATGTACCTTGAAGTAAGGTTTACACAAGCTTTTATAGCCTCATCGGTATATACAACGTTGTGGTGTTCTTCGTATTTGTCTTTGATTTGATTTAAAATTAAAATTGTTTCCTCAATACTGGTAGGTTCTACCATTACTTTTTGGAATCTTCTTTCCAGTGCTCCGTCTTTTTCTATGTACTGTCTGTACTCATCTAAAGTGGTTGCTCCAATGCACTGAATCTCGCCTCTTGCCAAAGCCGGCTTGAACATGTTGGAAGCATCTAAAGATCCCGTGGAACTTCCTGCTCCTACAATGGTGTGCAACTCATCTATAAACAGGATTACATCTCTGTTTTTTTCCAACTCCGTCATAATGGCTTTCATTCGCTCTTCGAACTGTCCACGATACTTGGTGCCTGCTACCAAGCTTGCCAAATCTAGTGTTACCACACGCTTATTATACAAAACACGAGATACTTTTTTCTGGTAAATTCTAAGTGCTAAGCCTTCGGCAATCGCAGATTTTCCTACGCCCGGCTCCCCAATAAGCAGAGGATTATTCTTTTTTCTTCTGCTCAAAATTTGGGAAACCCGCTCGATTTCTTTTTCACGACCGATAACAGGATCCAGTTTCCCTTCTCTTGCCAGACCGGTTAGGTCTCTTCCGAAGTTATCCAAAGTAGGTGTTTTACTTTTGCCAACACCTATATTTCCGGTAGGCTTACGCATTTGTCCGAAAGCATCATCTTTCTCTTCATCGTCTTCATAAGCACTTGCTTTTGGCAGTTGCCCGCTGTTTTTTAGCATGGCTTGGTATTCTTTTGCCACGCCCTCGTAGTCGATATCATAAGCCTCCAATATACTGGTGGTGGGATCGTCTATCTTATAAAGAATACCCAACAGCAAATGCACTGTATTGATGTCTTCCGAACGGTACTGCTTGCTTTCCAGGTGAGCTCTTTTCAAGGCATAGTCTGCCATTTTGGTAGGTACTATGTTTTCGCTTTTGTTGGTAAGCAAATTATTATTGATGTTGATATTCTCTATTTTCCGTCTAATTTGCGTTAAATCAGCTTTCAATGTTTCCAAAATATCTCTTGCAGAATTATCCGTATTGATGATTCCTAATAGAAAATGTTCTGTATTCAAAAACTCGCTTTGCAATCTTTTTGCTTCGGATTTACTTTGTTTAAGAACTTTATCTAAACCATCTGAAAATCTATTTTCCATAAAATTATTATATACCTTACTAAATTAGGACTAAAAAATTAATTAGCAAAACTATTTTTACTAATATTGGTCATGTATTGGATTACAAAATCTTTACCAAAGTTTTTTTGTGACTTTATGACACCCGATATTTTGGAAATTGATTTTTTGTCTTTATCTTTCGCCCTTTATTTCAACTGTATTAGAATGAATTGGATTGAATCTATCGGCTATGTTGCCTCTTTTTTTGTTGTACTGAGTTTTGTACTGAAAGATATTCGAAAAATACGCTTTGTGAATATGATTGGCTGTATAGCTTTTGTGGCTTATGGAATTCTGAATAACTGGATGTTTCCCATCATTATCCCGAATGTAGTCATTTGCCTGGTACAGGTGTATTATCTGTTTTTCAGAAAATCTCTGTGAATCCTGTAAATAATTGCATTTTTTTATATTTGCAAAAACGGAGCGTATGACGATTAAAGAAAAACAGAAAGAACTGGTTGATGAGTTCGCCTTCTTAGCCGACTGGGAAGAAAAATACGAATACCTCATTGATTTGGGCAAAGAACTCCGTGGTCTGCCCGAGGAACAAAAAACAGAGGAAAACCTCATAAAAGGTTGCCAATCCAAAGTATGGATCGATGCCGAATTTAAAGATGGAAAGCTTTTCTTCGATGCAGATTCCGACGGGATTTTACCCAAAGGAATCGTTTCTCTATTGGTTCGAATTTATAGCGGGCATTCTACGCAGGAAATCATTGATTCGGATTTTAACTTTATCTCCGAAATCGGCTTGCAAGAATTCTTGTCGCCTTCGCGTGCCAATGGGCTAATGGCAATGACTAAACAGATAAAATTCTACGCTGTAGCTTATCAACTCCAATCGTGAAAAAAATATTAGCATATCGTTTTTCTGCCTTCGGTGATGTTGCGATGACTGTTCCTGTTTTTCGTGAATTTTTGGAACAAAATCCCGATGTGGAAATTATAATGGTTTCCAGAAACAACTTCAAAGACCTGTTTCACGGATTGCCAAGACTTACATTCAAGGGGATAGATTTCGAACAGTACAAGGGTTTTGGGGGCATGAGCAAGTTATCGAAATCACTCATTAAGGAGTTTGAACCGGATATGATTGCCGATTTACATGATGTCATCAGATCCAAAATACTCAACATTATTCTTACCCGAAAAGGCTACCGCGTATATAAAATTGAAAAAGGAAAAGAGGAAAAAAAGCGACTTACGGATGTAAAAAATCTCGAAAAAATTCAACTCAAAAAAACCGTTGAACGGTACGCCGATGTCTTTAGAAAAATGGGATTTTCTCTTACACTTTCTCATCAACTAAAACCTATTTCTTCCCCAAAAAACGGTATTGGCATTGCTCCTTTTGCACAACATGAAGGCAAGATGCTTCCGCTGGAAAAATCTTTTGAACTGGTGAAAATACTTTCCCAAACCTATAAAGTTTATTTTTTTGGAGGAGGAAAAAATGAAACCGATATTCTCTCCTCATGGGAAAAGCAAATTCCCAATACCGAGTCCTTAGCCGGAAGACTCTCTCTCCGAGAAGAAATAGAACACATCTCTCATTTAGAAGTTATGATTTCTATGGACTCTGCCAATATGCACCTGGCAAGTTTGGTAGGAACTCGGTGTATTTCCGTTTGGGGAGCTACACATCCTTTTGCCGGATTCTTAGGATACGGACAAAGTGAAAAAGATGTCGTTCAAATAAAAGATCTTACCTGTAGACCTTGCTCAGTTTTTGGTGACAAAAAATGCTACCGAGGAGATTGGGCTTGCTTGGAAGAAATTAAAATACAGCATATTCTCGATAAAATTTAATCTCGCTTTCATTGAAAAAAAGTACAGCCAAAGAACTTCACGTGGTTTCTTTCGATTATCCATACCCGCCCAATTATGGTGGGATTATTGATGTTTTTTTCAAAATAAAGGCACTGCACCAACTCGGCTATCACATTTATCTGCACTGTTTTGTAAAGAAAATTCCTAAAAATACAAATGCCTTGCAAGGCATAACCTCTGATATTTTCTTTTATAAGACACAATTCAAACCCTCTCATTTTATGAGTTCGTTGCCATTTTCGGTAGAAGCAAGAAATGATAAAAAACTCCTACACAACCTTACAAAAAACAAGGCTCCTATCCTTTTTGAGGCGATGAAAACGACCAAGGTTATCTTGGAGGAAAGTTTAAAAAACAGAATTAAAATTGTACGAATGCACAATATAGAAAGCAACTACTACTTAGGGCTTTCAAAAAGTGAAAAATCATTCTACAAGAAGAAAATCTACCAAGCAGAGGCAAAAAAATACCTTAACTACGAGAAACAGGTGACTCTGGCGTGTAATGCTGCTCTAACACTTTCTCATAATGAAACTGAATTTTTCGAAAAAATAAATCCGGAAACCCATTATATCCCCGTTTTTCATGGAAATAGAGAGTCTAAAAACCTAAATGGCTTTGGAAAATTTGTGTTGTATCATGGCGATTTAACCATCTCGGACAATAGAAAATGTGTAGCGTTTTTAGTCTCCGTTTTTAAGAAAATTCCTGACTATTCGTTGGTAATTTCCTCCGGTTCATGCCCATCTTTTATAAAGAAGGTTATAAAGCCCTACTCCAATATTTCTTTCAAATTCATTGATGGTTTTCAGCAGCTAAAAGAGCTCATGGAGGAAGCACACATCTGTATTTCTTGGTCTTTCCAAAAGTCGGGCACCAAACTGAAGCTCATTAATTCCTTGTACTGTTCCAGGCATTGTATTATTAATGAAAATATTGTAGACGATAAGGATCTTCAGTCTCTTTGTTGCTTAACAACCGATGAAACTTCTCTAACAGAAGCAATCAAAGACCTGATGAAAAAACCTTTTGCAGACCATGATAAAAGAAAAAAAATCATTGATGAAAAACTCAATGATTTTAATAATGCAGAAAAAATAGATAATCTTCTTGCGTATCTAAAAGAAAAGTTTCCCTCTTAAGAAAATTTCCCTCTTTGTCTCATATTGGGGTTGTGCATGTGCTTTTGCATACTCGGCATTTTCAGCTGATCCTTCATAGTCTTAAGATGCTCGGTAAGCATACCGGCGGTATCTAACCTTTTGGCATCATCCATCAGTTTTTGAGCTTCTTGTCTTCTTCCTTTTGATAAGGCTACTGCAGCCAAATTCATGGTTGCCAAAGCTCTGTCATGTTTCATGCTTAAGCCATAATCCAAAGCCTTTTTCATTAAGCCTTCGGCTTTCATGGGTTGATCTTGAGCCTGTGTAAGTCCCAGTATATAGTGGTAATAGCCAAACTGACTTCGGTGAAGTTGTGTTTTGTAATCTTTGATATTAGCAAGCCACTTGGCTGCCTGCTCTATCTTTTGATCTCGCATTTTCCAAAAAGCCAACAAAATATATTCATTTTTAAAGAAAAGAAGAATGGGGATAGCCGACAGTACAACCAATGTTATTCCCCAACCAATTTCCCTGTTGAACATTAATACTATTCCTGCCGCAATCATCAAAGCTGCAATTACAAATTTTATATATTTATTCATTCGTTTGAATTTGAGATGGCAAATTTAGTGTTTTTTTGTCAGTTAGCTCCAAATCTAACTCAGAAAAACAGGACAAACACACGAAAATTTCATGAAAGAACACATCAGCACCAAAAAGATAAGTCATTATTAATGAATACAATACACGTTTGATTAATCAATTCTTAAACTAAATTTTCTTAACTTCTTCCTAATTTTAGGAAATTTAAAAAATTAATTTTAATGTAATTTAGATTCTGTTTAAAATTTGTAAAATATTTTTAACAGTAAGAAACCTTTAGGTTCGGCGAAGCCAAATTAAGGCAATTTGGCTTAATATATTTAATTCTAAATCAATTGATTGATTTCTTAACTATTTCCTTAATTAACTGAATGACTTAATATTAAACTTTGTTTATTCAAATTAAGAAAATTGAGGGATTGTATAAAAAACTATTGAATAAAATTTAAACAGCCTCTTAACCGTCTTGGAAAAGAAACTGGTCTAAAAAAAATTACCAACAATTCATATAGCAATAACCATTTGATAATCTTTGCTTTAAGACAAATCATGTGATTTGTCAACATTATGTTTCCTTTCATTTTTTAAAATTTTATATTTGCCTTATGGCTCAGAAAGAAACTTTATCATCATTAATTCACGGAAACTTTGCAAAGGAACTGTCTATTTCTCAAGGGAAAATGCCACCTAATGCTATAGATTTCGAAAAATTGGTAATCGGAACATTTTTGATTGATAAAAAAGGCTTAGACTACTCCATTGACTTACTAAAGCCGGAAGTTTTCTACGATCCTCGCCATCAGGAAATATTCAGAGCCATCTTGAAATTGTACGAAAACAACCATCCGGTTGATTTAATGACAGTTATTCAGGAACTTAAAAGAACCGATAAATTAGGGTTTGCGGGAGGCGACCATTACATTATTGATTTAACAATGGGCGTAAGTTCCTCTGCCCATATCGAATATCATGTCCGAGTTATTTTAGAGAAGTTTATTCTGCGATCCCTTATCAACGTTTCTGCCAATGTAATCGACAATTCATACAAAGAATCAACCGACGTTTTTGAACTGCTCGACAAAGCCGAACAAGGCTTCTTCGAAATTACCAACGGAACTATTAAAAAAGGGTTTGATACAGCAAATTCTTTGGTTAAAGAAGCCATAGACAAAATTAAATCACTACGTGATAAGGAAGGGCTCTCCGGCGTGCCTTCCGGATTCAAAGCCGTGGACAAAGAAACTGGCGGTTGGCAAAGTTCCGACCTTATTATTATCGCAGCTCGTCCTGCAATGGGTAAAACAGCGTTTTTGCTCTCTATGGCAAGAAATATTGCGGTAGAACACCAAATTCCCATGGCTCTCTTCTCTTTGGAGATGGCATCTGTACAGCTCATTACAAGGATGATTGCCTCCGAAACAGGAATTTCTTCAGAAAAATTGCGTAAAGGTCAAATGACCGATGAAGAATGGCAAAGGCTATTCAGCAATGTTTCGGAGTTGGAAAATGCACCGCTTTATATAGACGAAACTCCCGCTTTATCGGTATTCGATTTTCGGGCAAAATGCAGAAGATTAGTGATGCAACACGGCGTAAGAATCATTATGGTGGATTACCTGCAACTCATGACCGCAAGTAGCGGCAATAAGGGAGTAGGAAATCGTGAGCAGGAAATTGCCACCATCTCCCGATCCTTAAAAGCCATTGCCAAAGAACTCAATGTTCCTGTAATTGCTCTCTCTCAGCTATCCAGAACTGTAGAGACACGAACCAACAAAAGACCACAACTTTCGGATCTGAGAGAATCCGGAGCTATTGAACAAGATGCCGATATTGTATCTTTTATCTACAGACCCGAATATTACAAAATAGAACAATGGGAAGATGAAACTCCTTCTGCCAATCAGGCAGAACTCATTATAGCAAAACACAGAAACGGCTCTATTGCAGATGTAAGGCTTTCTTTCTTCTCCAGCTTAGCCAAGTTTACCGATTTGGATATGTTCGGAAGCTACCAAACACCTCATTTTGCCCAGCCCAACGAGCCCAGCGGTTTTGAAAATATAAAAGTAACCATAGATCCTTCCGTAGCTTTTCCTAATAACGACAACAGCAATCTCTCGGCATCTTCCATGAATGACGATGACGATGATATGCCTTTTTAAAAAAATGAAGATTGAAATCTACACAGATGGTGCCTGTAGTGGTAATCCGGGAAAAGGCGGCTATGGAATCCTCATGCGGGTGCCCGAAAAAAAATATGAAAAAAGATTTGCCGAAGGGTTCAGGTTTACCACCAACAACCGTATGGAGCTTCTGGCGGTTATTGTAGCATTAGAGAAACTAAAATCTGCTGAAAATGATGTACATATTTTTACCGACAGCAAATATGTAGCAGATGCTGTGAACCAAAAATGGATTTATGGCTGGATAAAAAAAGGGTTTAAAAATGTAAAAAACGATGATTTGTGGCGGCGGTTTATTCCTCTGTATAAAACACACCAAATCTATTTCCACTGGGTAAAAGGTCACGCAGGGCATACAGAAAACGAAATTGTAGACCAACTTGCTGTAGCAGCTGCTTCCTCGGATCAATTAAGCATAGATACTTTTTTTGAAGGGCAGAAAAACCAAGGATTATTTTGAGTTTTTTTAATCGATTTGCTTTTCACTTTACACTACCGAAAATTTACTCAGTAGTTTTCTGTAAAATCGGTTGCGGATTTTAGAGGGTCTTTTACTCTTTTCGAGGAGTAGAATATAGGCTAAAGAAGATGGCAAAGAGAATTTTTTGATTACATGGGACGTTTTGCTTTGGATATAAGTCTTTTTTAGTTTTTTGTAAAAATTTTTCCATTCAGTGGAGCTCTTCGTCAGGTTTTCATCGTTTAGAATAATATAGTAAAACCTATCGAGATACTCAGAAAATTTCTCTTCACCTATTTTATTGTGCAGTTGTAGGATATCGTTGGTCTCCAAAATTTCTTCTATAATTTTTTCTATATTTTCAAGATTACTTATCTGCCTGTTGTTCATAGTGCTATTGGGGTTGCTGCGGTAGTAGTTGTAGGTAATGTGCGGCAACAGCAAGCATTTTTTTGAGCAAATACTTACGTGGAACATCCAGAGCTCATCTTCATGTTTTATCCCTTCCTTGAAAAGAAGTTTATTCTTTCTCAAAAATTCTGAAGAATACATAAAATTTCCGGCCACAGCAGGTATTACATTGTCAACAAGAGCTTCTAAAATATGGTTTCCCGTAATTTCAGTAATCTGCGAAGGATGTTTGGTAGTGTTGTAGCCGGATATTTTTCCGCCATCATATACCAATTGTAAGCCTGCTCCCAAAAAATCGATTGGGGCAGATAGATGTTGTACAAACAATGCAAAAACATCTCGATTGGTAAGCCAATCATCGCTGTCTATGAAATAAATATAGTCTCCTTTTGCCTTTTTTATTCCTGCATTTCTTGCGGCACCTTGTCCTCGATGGTTTCAAAAGAAATAATATGCGACTCAACTTGTGGAAATTTTGACAAATAATATTGAACAATTTCGAAAGATTGGTCGGAGCTATCATCATCTATCAAAATAATCTCAAAATTTTGATAGGTTTGATGAAGAATGGAATCCAAACATCTCACAACGTAGTTCTCAACATTGTAAAACGGAATAACAACAGAAATTAAAGGTCTTTTCAAGTCAATAAAGTTTAAATTCTTGTAATACCGAAATCTTGATTTTTCTCGTGAACATTCGGAAGTTAGAGATTAAGTGGTTAGAAAGCTAAAAAGGCTACAAAGTTAAGAGTATCTGTTGTATCTTCAATACTTTTCGACTTCTCAACAACTTTACGACTCGCTGCTCCACATACCCTATACAGCCTTTCAGGCACTCCTTACTTCGGAAAGGGAATTTACAAAAACCGCCTCGTTCTACTAAAAACGAGGCGGAATTTTATTTTAAATATTCTCTGTATTAAAGAACATTAACGAAATACAATGCTCCGATAGAGAATACATTGTTGTTTACGTTAGCTGCTCCTGAAATATTATTGTATTTAATATTGTTTCCGTAGAAATAGGTGAATAGTTTAAAGTTTTGCTTAGCAACCGGATGAAACTCTAAACCTACCATATAACCTAAATTGGTTCTGAAAGTTCTCAATTTGTCGTCGTTATTAGAAGTAGCTGTTTCGTAGAAACCTTTGGTAGTTACCGTCCATTTTGGAGCTACTTGATAGTCCATTCTTAAAACCGCCGATTTTAGATTGATATCTTGTGCAAATACCGTTCCGCTAGTACCATTAGCAGCATTATAGTATTTAGAATAAGCACCTCTTAAACCGAAGATAGAAGTATGGTCGAAAGCTAAATTAGTATATAATAAATCCAAATAACCTTCAAACTTACCTGTAATATACTTATTACCTAAAGCCACTTGGTAGTTTCTTTTGTCTTGAGCAAACTCAGAAGTACCTACTGAGTACCAAGTTCTGAATTTTTTATCGAAGAAATTTCCTTGCCAAGCCAATTGGAAGCCCATAGGCATTTTGGATCGAATGATTTCTTCTTTTCCGTTCATAAATTTAGAAGGAGTTGTTGCACCCGTTACTGTAGCAAAGTTATCGTTATTGGTATTGTATGCTTGTACGGTAAGCATGTGATTAGGGTTTACAGTATAGTGCAATCTTGCTCCCATACCAAAGATATTGGTGTATCCTACTACCACATCAGAATATTGGTATTCGAAAGTAGGATTTTTTTCGAATTCCCAGCTTCCTAAGTAGTTATTTTGCTTTCCTACTACAGCCTCCCATTGTTTTTTGTTACCAAACTTATAGGCTGCATAAGCAAAATCTAAATTATTGGTAGATTTGTCTAAAGTTCTTTCAGGATTGGCTTTGTGCAATCTTGTTCTTACTCTAAACTCTAAATTTTCTACCACTCTTCCTCTTATCTCTAAACGGGCTTCGTTTACTCTTAATGCGTTTTGCATGGCAGTAGCCGATGTAGGCTCTGTGCTGGTGTGAGGAGCTTCGAAAGCACTTCTCAAAAGCAGGTTAATGTCCACATTTTTCAATAAATCGGCTTTAATAAGCTCTGACGGTTTTTCCTGTGCAAATCCTAAACTTGCCAAACCAAGGGAAACAATCGCTAATAGTTTTCTTGTATTCATAATCGTTATAATTTAATTTAAAGATACGTGATATAGACTTTCTCTATACGGGAGGCAAAGTTATTATTTTTTTAAAAAAAACCTTAAAAATTTGTTAAATTCATAACCCGAAATGATAAAAATCACGTTTTACTTTCTTGTCAAAAAACAACCGCCTCGTTGCAAGCAACGAGGCGGGTTGATAATATTAATCTAAATTTACTAAATCATTAGAAAGATTGGATTAAAGAAAGAGATACACGGAAGTTACCTGCAGTAGCGTCAGTAGCCAATTTCTTCATATCTCCATTGGCATCATAACCACCATAAGTAGTAGAAGTATAATCTAACTCAGTAGTTAACTTAGTATTACCTGATTTCCAACCTACTCTTGGAGAAACTCTCCAAACACTTTCTACTAAACCAGGAGACCAAGGTTGAGTAACAGCTCCTGTAACAGCTTTGCCATATCCCATATCTTTAGTATATCCACCAAATACACCCCATTCGAAACTTGGAGAAATATCACCGTAGAACTCAGTCCAAACAGCTAAAACTTTGCTGTTTTTTACTTTGCCATCAGCAACTACGTTAGCCTGCCCACCTATTTGTAATAATTCAGTAGGGTTTTCACCATAGTTACCATAAGCTTGCCAAGTAATATCTTGTCCTAATTTAGCTTTTGCATAAGCTAAGAAGTTAAATGCTCCTACGTTATCTGCACCTGCAGCAGGTCTTACCGTTTTGTAGTTTGCACCAAGTCCACCTACAAATTTAGCGTCATCACCAAACTGTAATTGAGCGTGGAATGCAGGAATCCCTGATCTAGCAGCAGAACCATTTCCTACAAGGGCTGATTTGAAATCTCTTTCAGTAATGATAGCTCCTGTAAATCTTACGTTTCCTTTAGTTGTTACTCTTACCTGAGGAGAACGGTTGAATGGTTGGAAAGGAGAACCTGCGTTGAAGTTATAAGTCATAGGAGACACGTTGGTTACAAACATTGGGTGCCAAAACTGACCCGCCAAAACTTCAACATTATCGTTTTCCAATTTTACATAGGCATGTCTAAGAGCAAGTAAATTTACAAAATCTGATGCTCCACTGTTTCCAAAGAAGTGAGATTCAATTACTGCACTTGATTTCATTCCGAAGAACTCAGGACCTGAAACCTTAACGCCTAATCTTGATTCAATACCCCATCCGTTGAAGTTAGGATCTGCATTTAAGTCTTTACCTCCAACTTTATTAATAGGAGCAACCCAGTCAATATAGTTAGCCTCACTTCCGGCAACTACCTGACGTGTGTCAAAAGCGAACTCACCTCTTACATATCCGTAAAGGGTCGCACTTGTCTGAGCGAACGATGCACCCGCAAATCCGAAGATTGCCATAAGTGCTAAAATCTGTTTTTTCATAAGAAATGTTATTTAATTTAAAGTTAATTCATTTTATGTGGCAAATTTAATACAATAATTTTTATAAAATTAACATAAAAACCTAATTTTAATCATGATTTTAATATTTTTTAACTTTTATGGCGTGAAATTGTAATATTGTGAAGTCGTGAACTCGTAGATTGTGAAATTATTTGTTATAAATTTGTGAATTATTGATGGCAATCTAAAAGAAAAATAAAAACGCTCAAAATTATTTGTGAAAGGCTTCACGCAAAACGCTCAATACCTTTCTACTCTGGCACAGAATTAGCACTCAAACAAATCAAAAAAAACAAAAATGAAAAAATCTTTCTCTTTTCTTCTCCTTTCTTTTGGTGTGTTTGGTTTCGCCCAGTTGGGAGTAAGTGTTCCGGGGAACACTGCAGGGCAATCCAAATGGACTTTCGGAGGATATGCCGGAATTTCGGCATCTTCAGGTGGCGGTACCGGTCTTTATATCTCTCCCAGAGTGGGCTACAAAATAGCGGATAATTTGGAAGGAGGTCTGTCTGCCAACCTGAATTGGAGTAATTCTTCCTATTACTCTTCCACTATGGTAGGCGTTGGTCCTTTTGCCAATTATTATTTGGGAAGATCCATGTACATAAGTGGTTCGCTTCAGGAGTTTTTTGTTAATCAAAAAATAAAAACGACCAACCTTTCTTTGTCTACAAACGAAACTGCTCTCTACCTGGGCGGTGGCTATATGCAACGGTTGGGCGAAAGAGCCTATATGCAGATAGGTGCCATGTACAATGTACTTTACAACAAAAACTCCAGTGTTTTCGGCGGTGGTTTTATTCCTCAGATTGGGATTGTCTACGGCCTTTAGAACGCTATAGGATAGCCCACATCTACCAAAGATAACCCGTGTGCAGGAGCAGATGTTCCTGCACTATTTCTGTTTTTTTGAGCAATAATAGTGTGTAGATCTTGTGCACGTATTTTACCCGATCCTATCTCCACCATAGTTCCTACGATAGCTCTTACCATATTTCTTAGGAAACGGTCTGCTGAAATCGTAAATTTGAGTTCGCTACCGCTTTGTTCCCAGTAGGCTTTGTAGATTTTGCAGTTGTTGGTTTTGTTATCGGTATGCAGTTTAGCAAAACTGGTAAAATCTTCGTATTCGAAAAGGATTTTGCAGGCTTCATTCATAGCGTCTACATCTAAATATTTTTTTCGAAATTGCCAAGCCGAATGCTCGGTAAAAGGATTTTTGTATAGCGAAATGCAATATTCGTAGGTTCGGTAAGTAGCATCAAACCTTGCATGCAAATTGTCTTCGACCCTAAAAATTTTTTTTACCGAAATACTCGGCGGAAGAAATGAATTGAGCCTTTCGGGTAGTTTTTCATGAAGCACGAACTCGGTATCGAAATGGGCGAACATTTTTTTGGCGTGTACGCCTGTATCGGTTCTTCCGGCTCCGGTGGTTTTTATTTTTTCTCTCAAAATAGTAGAGAGAGCTTTTTCCAGCTCTTCTTGCACCGAGTTTTGATTCGGCTGTATCTGATAACCAAAGTAAGGCAAACCGTTGTAGCAAAATTCAATAAAATACCTCATGGACAATTATTTTTACAGGACAAACGCATTAAAAATTTTAAAACATAAGGTTAAAACAAAGAGAAATAAAATATTGATAATCATTAATTGAAGATAAACAAATTTTAAGATTAACTTCGTTCAGTTCGAGCAAGCTCTCGTGTCGCCGATTCTAATAAAATAAGGAGGCAAAGACATCAATTTATCTATGTAACACTAAATTCCTTGCCTTTCTAAAATAGCCATGCGACTTGGTTTGTCTTATCAAGAAGAATCAATGTTAAAAAAATCTTTGTTTTGCCTTGCGATAAAGAAAAACAGTGTAATTTTTATTCAAATTTACTTTAATGCGTTTGGTCTGCTATTTTTATGAATTACAAAAATCGCAAAAAAAACAATTAAATTTGCCTTTGGTTGAATTTTATTCTACAAAACATTGATATTTGTTCTAACTCAATGGTTTAGAATTTCATCAAAGTTCTCCTTAAGGAAATTGATTATTGATTGTTAAACAAACTCATGAAAAAAATATTGTTGCTTTCCGACAGCCACTCTTACATAGACGAACGGATTCTGGAATTTGCCAAACAAGCCGATGAAATATGGCACGCAGGAGATTTCGGAAACAAAGAAGTAATAGAAAAATTAGAAAACATAAAGCCTCTAAAAGGTGTTTTTGGAAATATTGATGGCACCGAAATAAGAAGCATTTTTCCTGAAATATTAAGATTCCGCTGTGAAGATGTAGAGGTTTTGATGACCCACATTGGAGGTTACCCCAAGAAATATGCTCCCGGCATAAAGAAAGAAATTGCCGAAAACCCTCCAAAATTGTTTATTTCGGGGCACTCACATATTCTTAAAGCCATGTTCGATAAGGATTGGGAGCTGCTGCACCTTAATCCGGGAGCATGCGGAAAAAGTGGGTGGCACAAAGTGAGAACCATGATGAGATTTGTAATTGACGGCAGCGAAATAAAGGATTTAGAGGTAATAGAACTCGGCAGTCGCTAAGAGTTCATATCTTTCTGAATGTATTAAAGACTAAGAAATGAAAAAAGGAGATTTGGTTTCGGTTTTAGATGATGATTTGAAGGGAGTTGTAATTTCTGTTCGAGGAACTATGGTAGAGATAGAAGATGAACACGGCTTCAGTCACTTGTTTGCAAAAGAAAAATTGGTGGTCTACAGTCATAATATTTACGATGATTTTTCGGATTCCTCTACCGAAATGTTGGCAAAAAACACGTCTAAAAAACATACTCAAAACATCAAAACGATAGATTTACACTTCGATAAATTGGTGTCCAATCCCAAAAATTACGAATCTTGGGAGCGTTTTTTTATTCAAAAAGAAAAACTGGTAGATGCCTTAGAGTACTGCAAAGCGAATTTCATAAAAAAACTCATTGTGATTCATGGTATTGGAGACGGCGTCTTGCAAGACTTGGTGTACGAAGTACTAAGAGGCTATCCTCATATTGAATTTGAAGAAAATGAGTTCTTCAAACACCAGTCAGGCTCTATTGAGGTCCGTATTCTATAAAGAACAAGCGTTGGTTAGAAGCGTTGTTAGAGCTTGAAGCTCTAACAACGCTCGTATTTCACAACTCACAATTTTACATCTAACCACTTTACACCAATACAGTTAAATTAACCTATTTTATCACATAAAAGAGGCTATGCTTCGTTTCTTAATAATATTTAGTACTTGTCCTCAAATATTTAACTAAAAATTAAGAATATCCTTAATATAAAAATGTTTTATATTTGCACATTGCAACACAGAGGCTGTTTCATTAAAAACAGCCCCTTATTATAGATGAAAAAAAGAATAATTTTTGGTTTAATTTTTTTACTTGGCTTTTTGTCTTTTGCTTGGGGGCAAAGACATGAATTGGGAGTTCAGGTAGGAGGAAGTAATTTGGTGGGCGACATTGGGAGCACCGCCTTTATCAACCCTTTTCCCGGGAAAACAGCTAATATTTCTAATGAAGGAATTCCTTTTTATGGAGGTATTTTATATCGATTCAATTTCAATCCTCATCAATCCATAAGATTCAATCTCGGGTACAATCATATCCAGTTCAATGATGATTACGCCAAAGAAACTTACCGAAAAAATCGACATCTTTGGGGCAGCAAATCCTTATACGAAGCTTCTGCTGTTTTTGAATACAATTTTCTACCGATTAACAACGAACAGAAAAGTCCCATGTGGAGTCCTTATGTTTTTGGTGGTTTTTCGGCATTGTTGATGGACGCCTTTAATTTGACCTTTGTGCACGATTTTAACCGATTGCCCGATGGAACAATCATCAATAATCCTCCAACAGACAGCGAAGATTTTTCCAGTACTGCAAATGTTTCTTCTGCCAAAAAACTTACGTTTTCCGTTCCTTTCGGAATTGGGATTAAATATAAATTCAATTATAACTGGATTATATTTGGGGAAGTCATGTTCAGACCTACCTTTTCCGATGCTGTAGACAACAGCACTATAAGCTCCAAAGATATTAAATCTACATACAACAGAGATATTTTAGGGATCGATGGTAACTCCTTGCTACAATCGGAGCCTTATATTTCGGTTGCCAATTCAAGAGAACAAAATTATTTAGGAACGAGACAAGTGGGAAATACCAACTCGAAAGATTGGGTAAATACCATCTCATTAGGAGTATCTTATGCCTTTGGAAGACCGCCTTGCTATTGCGATTAATAAAAATATGACATCAGTAAAAGAACAAATCAATAAGGACAAACTTCCACGCCATGTTGCCATCATTATGGATGGGAACGGTAGATGGGCAAAATCTCGTGGAGAAGAAAGGACTTTCGGACATCGAAATGCCATTGGTGCCGTACGAAATGCCATAAACGCTTGCAACGAGATCGATATTCCTTATCTTACCCTATATACATTCTCTACAGAAAACTGGAACCGCCCTGCCGATGAAGTAGATACACTGATGGAGCTTTTAGCATCTACCCTGTTGCAAGAAGCAGAAGAAATTTTCTCTAAAGGACTCAGAATGCACGTTATAGGAGAAATTGAACGACTGCCGGATTTGGTAAGAGAGCAACTCCTCAACATGGTTGATCTCACAAAAAATAATACAAAAGGAAACCTCATCTTGGCACTCAGCTACGGCTCTCAGAAAGAAATTCTAAAAGCCGTGAAAGAAATAAGCGGTAAAGTAAAAGAAGGTGAAATACGTGAAGAAGACATCAACGAACAACTCTTTGAAAACCACCTGTATACCAAAGATTTTCCACCCGTAGATTTGTTGATAAGAACCAGCGGCGAAACCCGCATCAGTAATTTCTTGCTTTGGCAACTGGCGTATGCCGAATTGCAATTTTTGGATATCCTTTGGCCCGATTTTTCAAAAGAAACTTTTTTTGAGTGTATTTTGAACTATCAAAAAAAAGAAAGAAGGTTCGGCAAAACAAGCGAACAACTGAATCAGAATTAAATAATAAAATATATAGAATCCCATTAAAAATGAAATTGAGAATATTCCCCTTCATCTTGTTGATGACTTCGGTATTTGTTTTTGGACAGGTAATACCTACCACAACTCCCCAAAACAACACCGAAAGTACCGAACCCCAAAAAGGAACTTACGTATTGAAAGACATCGTAGTAGATGGGATTAAAAAATACAGTGCAGGGCAAATCCTGAGATTTACCGGCTTGGTAAAAGGAGAAGCCGTAGAAATCCCCGGACAAAAAATAAGCAATGCCATAAAAAAACTATGGGATACCAACTCTTTTTCTGAGGTAGAAGTATATGTAGAGAGCATTGAAGGTGAACAAGTTGTACTAAAATTTTATCTTCAGGATCTAAAAGAATTAGGAGAAATAAAATTTACCGGAAAGGGAATTAAAAAATCTCAGAACGAAAAACTGATTAAAGACAACAACCTAAAACCCGGCACTAAAATTACCGACAATCTCATCTCCACTTTGAAGAACAAAATTCCGCAGGAATACATCAAAAAAGGATTTGCAGATGCCAAAATTACTATTCAGGACAAAATTAATGCCGGTGATCCCAACTTGGTCGATTGGACCATTACCGTAGATAAAGGCAGAAGAATAAAAATTGATAAAATAGAATTTGAAGGAAATGATAATATTTCCGATAAAAAATTAAGAAAAAAAGGCTTTAAAGATACCAAGCAAAAAAGATTCATCGTAGGAATTTTTAAACCTTCTCGATTTATCCAAGATAAATACGATGCCGATAAGAAAAACCTTATCAGTTACTATAATTCATTGGGCTTTAGAGACGCAAAAATTGTTTCGGACTCTGTATGGAGAAACCCGAAAGGATTCAACATCAATGTAAAGCTCAACGAGGGCAAAAAATACTATATCGGAGACATTACTTTCTCCGGAAACACCGTATATTCTACCGATTTCTTAAGCAAGCTTTTAGGCTACAAAAAAGGTGATATCTATGATGCGGTAGGCTTCAATAAAAAAGTAGGTGAAGACGGAGGAAAAGATGACGACAGCGATTTGAAATCTCTTTACATGAACAATGGTTATCTGTTCTCTCAGGTTACCCCTATTGAAAAAGGAGTAAAAGGAGATTCTATTGACCTAGACATCAGAATAAGAGAGGGCGAAAGAGCAACTTGGAACAAGGTTACTTGGTCCGGAAATGTCACTACACACGACCACGTTATTCTCAGATCCCTGAGAACAAGACCCGGAAATTTGTTCTCCAAAAGAGACATCAAAAGAACATATTTCGATTTGGCGGGAATGCAATTTTTTGATCCTCAACAAATAGGACAAGAAGTAAAACCAAACCCACAAGACAATACAGTAGATGTACACTGGACACTGGTAGAAAAAGGCTCGTCTCAGGTACAGGTTCAGGCGGGTTACGGTGGTAACTCTTTCATTGGGACTTTAGGGCTTACGTTCAATAATTTTTCTCTGAGAAAGTTTTTGCAATTCAAGGATTTCAAGCCGGTTCCTCAGGGCGATGGGCAAACTCTCTCATTGCAAGCACAGGCAGGTGTATACTTCCAGAATTACGGTTTATCTTTTACTGAGCCTTGGTTGTTTGGTAAGAGGCCTACTGCTCTATCCTTGAATCTAAATAATTCTTCGACCAATTACAAAGATGTCAATGGCGATGATATGAAAATGAATATTTTCTCTACAAGCGTAGGGCTCAACCGACTTTTGGAATGGCCGGATAACTACTTCTCTTTATACACCGGACTTTCTTTCCAAAGTTATAATTTCAAGAATTATCCGTTCCAGTTTGGTAACGAGAGTATTTCTTATGGCGATGTGCAGAACTTTGCCATCAATGTAGGACTGAGCAGGCATTCAGCAGGTTTCGACCCGATTTTCCCTACAACCGGATCCAATATTGATCTTACCTTGAAGTTTACACCGCCCTATTCGTTGCTCAACAACAAAGATTACAGCACCGCTTCTACCGCAAGCAAATACAAGTGGATGGAGTATTACAAAATAAAACTAAAAGCCGATGCGTATAACGAAATTATAGGAAAACTCGTTTTGAGAAGTACTGCAGAAATGGGCTTCTTAGGAGGATACAACAAAGTATTGGGAGCACCTCCTTTCGAAAGATTTTATGTCGGAGGTACCGGCTTATTTGGAGGTCGATTTGATGGTAGAGAACTTATTCCTTTGAGAGGATATGAGAATGCATCTACTTCCGGCGGAGGTTCCAAAGATATTACTCCTTATGGTGGGGCAACATTATACAACAGATTTTCGTTAGAATTAAGATACCCTATTTCCATGAACCAAACCGCGAAAATATATGCTTTGAGTTTCTTGGAAGGAGGTAACTCTTGGAATAGTTTTGGCTCATACAATCCATTCCAGTTAAAAAGATCTGCCGGAGTGGGAATAAGAGTATATATGGGAGCTTTTGGATTAATTGGCTTTGATTTTGCATATGGTTTCGACAAGACCTTGGGCGGAAGCCAACCTTCCGGATGGAACACCCACTTCCTAATGAACCAGTCATTATAAAAACATCAATGAAAAAATTAAAAAGTTTTCTTTCTCTTTTTCTTATCTTAGCCGTTGGTATTTCGCTTACGGCTCAGAAGATAGGTGTGGTAGACACCGACTATATTTTGGCTAAAATGCCACAATATATAGAGTCCGAAAAAAGGCTCAATACCCAAATAGACGCTTGGCAGAAAGATATACAAGCCTTGCAAACTGAATACGACAACAAAAAAGAACGCCTCGAAAACGAGAGAATTTTGTTGGTAGGAGATCAGCTTAAGCAAAGGGAAAAAGAAGTTGCCGATTTAGATAAAAAAATAAAAGAAGAAATCCGCGACAAATTTTCTACCGAAGGACAGATCAATAAGTATAGGGCTAACATGATAAAGCCTTTTCAGGATCAAATTTGGAACGCCATTAAAACCGTTTCCGATAAAAACAGTTTGGGCATAGTTGTTGATAAAAGTAACAATATAAGCGTTATATTTTTAGACAAAAAGTTTGACTATACCGACAAAGTATTAGATGTTCTTCTTAAAATAGATAAAGAAAACGAAAGAAAAAAAGAAAAAGAACGCAAACAAAAAGAAAAGGAAGAAAAAGCAGCTCAAAAGAACGATAAAGTCATTAAAACAATAGAAAATCCTCCTGCCGAAAAAGTTGAAGAGGAGAAAAAACAACAAGCAGAAGAGAAAAAATTAGCCGCAGAAGAAGCTCGATTGAAAAAAGAGGAAGAAACAAGAAAAAAAATTGAGCAACAAAAACGACTAAAGGAGTTGATTGACAAGGAAAGAGGAATCTCTCCTCCACAAACACCTCAAAAAACCGAAAATTCTGCAACAAAAAAAGAAATTGCTAAAAAAGAAGAAACAACAACACAACCGACAACCAAAACACCTCAACAAATAAAAGCAGAGGAAGAAGCCGCAAAAAAGAAAGAAATACAAAGAAAGGTACAAGAATTGATTAACAAAGAAAAAGGAATAAAACCCAAAACAAGTACCACTACAAAACCAACAACAATTAAATAAAATAAAACAATTAAAAATCAATTAAATTAAAATTATGAAAAGATTAAGTGTATTATTCGCAGTTGTAATGATGTTTATGTCTTTCGGAGCCGTGAAAGCTCAGAAGGTAGCATCTTTGGATGTTACAACTGTGCTCACCATGATGCCGGAATATAAAAAAGCCGATGAACAACTACAGGCATTGAGCAAAACGAAGCAAGCCGAATTGGAAAAACAAGCACAAACTTTCCAAGCCGAGGTAAAAAAGTACCAAGAAGGGGCTGCTAAAATGACACCTCAGGCAAGAGAACAAAAAGAGCAAGAATTGCAAAAAACGCAACAAAATATCCAACAAATGGCTCAAATGGCAGACAAAGATTTGCAGGAAAAGAAACAAGCTGCAATGGCTCCAATTGAGAAAAAATTAATGGATGTTGTAGACAAAGTAGCTAAAGCCAACGGATGGGATTTCATATTCGATTCCAACACATTGGGACTAATCTACAAAAACGGACCGGACGCAACTCCTGCAGTAAAAAAAGAATTAGGTCTTTAATTCTTAAAACCTACAGTATAAACCACTCTGAAAATGGGTGGTTTTTTAGTTTAAAAAGACAACAAAACTTATGGAAATTTCATCTAAAGCCAAAATAAGATTTATAGACTGCGACCCTATAGGGCATCTCAACAATTCCAAGTATCTCGATTATATGCTTAATGCCCGAGAAGACCACGTTGCAGAAAATTATGGCTATACCTACGAAGAATATACCCAAAAAACAGGCTGTACATGGATTGCTATCCAAAATGAAATAGCATATCTAAAAGAAGTTCGTTTCAATAAAGAAGTAGTTATATCAAGCAAGTTAATAGATCTTCAAGAACGAACCGCCAAAGTAGAAATCTTAATGAAAGACCCCTCTTCAGACAAAATTCATGCAGTTCTTTGGTGCACTGTTATTCATTTTAACCTAAAGACCCGAAAGTCTGAAATGCCTTTAGGAGAAGCCCGAAATATTTTCGAAAAATTCTTAATGGAGATTGAACACAAAGATTTTCAATCAAGAGTTAATTACCTCAGAAAAATCAACAAATTATGAAGAAAATTCTTGTTATAGGTGGCAACGGACAACTGGGAAACTGCTTTCTGAAACTCGCCGCTTCTTACTCTTTCAGATACGACTTTAGATTTACGGATTACGACACGTTGGATATTACCAATGCCTCCCAAGTCGACGCTTATTTTGCCGAATATCAACCGAATTTCTGTATCAATGCCTCTGCATATACTGCGGTAGATTTAGCAGAAACAGAGTCCGAAAAAGCCTTTGCCGTAAACGCCGAAGGTGTAGCTCACTTGGCTCGTGCATGTGCTAATTCGGGGATTGATCTTATCCATATTTCCACCGATTATGTTTTCGATGGAGACACCAACTTACCCTACTCCGAAGATGATTTTACCCATCCACTGGGCGTATACGGAGCCTCTAAAAGAAAAGGAGAAGAATTGGCTTTGGCTCTTAACCCCAAAACCATTATCATAAGAACTTCGTGGCTGTATTCTGAGTTCAACAAAAACTTTGTAAAAACCATGTTAAGTTTGTTTGCCTCCAAAGACGAACTCAGCGTTGTGGCAGACCAATTCGGGCAACCCACCAACGCCAACGATTTGGCAGAAACAGTCATGAAAATAATAGAAACCGAAGAAAAAACCTATGGTATTTTTCATTTCTCCAACTATCCGGAGACCACATGGTTTGATTTTGCAAAAAAAATTGCCGAATTTTCGGGTTCCAATATAAAACTCAACGCCATAACTACCGACCAATATCCTACGCCAGCCCAAAGACCCATGCGAAGCACCATGTGTCTGGATAAGATAGAAAAAACCTACTCTGTAGATCTTAAACACTGGGAAAATAGTTTAGAAGAGTGTATTGCGATTTTGAATAGTAAAGGTAGATAATATTCTTGCGTAATAAGGAAATAACCTAAAAACGGAAAAAATTAAAGACCAATAAAAAACAAACAGATGAAAAATAAAATTTCAGTTTTATTAGCAACAATGATATCTATATTCATGTCTGCTCAAGTTTCCTTGGTTGAGGTAAAAAAGGTACACGAAAACACCGATAAATTTTTGTATACCATTGATTCCCTTCAAGCTCAAAAGTCAGAATATTTGGGAAAATTGGAAGTTAACGGATTCAATATCGATGATGTGGCGGTCTTCAGCGAGGTATACAAAAAAGCCAAGTCTACGGGAGCCAACACCTATCGTTTGCAACTCAACCCTACAATAGAAGGAAAACCCAGTTTTAATCCTAATTTTTACACTTTGCTTCTCTATTATACTCCGGAAAAAGTGTACGGAAAAGAAGAAAACCAGGTTTACCTCATCTCATCTTCCGATAAAGCCATTAAAGTGCGAATCAACGACCGAAAAATACTTCTGGAACCTCGAAGTTTCGTTCAACTCAATTTGAACCAAATACTGAGTGCAGATATCGCCGTAGGCGGTTTTTTAGGTTCTCGTATTCAAATCGAACAACAAAACAACCAACCCAATCTCTATTTTGAAATAAGCGGAGCCAAAATAAGTGCCAACCGCTACGGAGAGGGCGGACTGAACCTGAAATCGGGAGACTTCATTAAACTCGAAAAATCTTTCGCACAGTTTTTGCTTAACATTTACCAAGTACAGAAATTTTAGAGTTGTTGTGGTTTAGGGTTTAACAAGTATTGGCTTTATAGTAGTTTTTATTAAAAATACCTGAGTTCGGGATAAGATATTTAATCGCAACGGCAAACAAAGATATTTATTGAATTGATTTTTAAATATTTAAGATAAACAAATCTAAGATTAACTTCGTTCAGTTCGAGCAAGCTCTCGTGTCG
>JAGOJI010000041.1 GCA_017995195.1 Cloacibacterium sp. | reverse complement strand
AAATAAATCCCATAAAATAAGTTATCAAAATTAAATTTAAACATATATGATATGCTAATCCAAACGGAATTGCAGAAATAAGCAATAAAATAATTATATTTTTTTTAAGAAATGATATTTGCTCTAAAAACATTAAAACCAAAAAACTGGAAATAAAAGTTTCAATCAAAGCACCTAAGCAATAAAAAATTACTGCTTCAACAAACGATAAATTATCAAAAAAAGTGTAATCTTGCCTAATTGAAGGACATTGACTTTCATTAAGAAAAAAATAAGATGTCGAGACAATATAGATTAATGAAAAAAAATAATATAATAAAAAGTTAATATAAAAAGGGAATCTAACTTTCATAAATATAATATTTAGAGCTTATTCAATTTTTGTATTACTAAATTTAGTATAGCTTTTAGTAATTTTTTTCACAAATGCTTGCAATTAACATATTTTTTGTATTTAATTTAGTCCAAAATTTGTTCAGAACAGATGATTTTACGGCAGTTTTTTGTGTTATTGCTGACAATCTAATAGTATCTTCTCATACTGGCTTAAAATCAGTTCTTTAGAAAATCTGGATTTAATGGAGTTTTTAATAACTTCCTTATCATAAGATTGTCGTAAAATGTTCAAAATTTTTTGGGCAAATTCTTCGTAGTTTTCAATATTGGCAATTTCGCCGTTTATTTTTGGCTGAATAATCTCATGAATACCGCCTTTGCAATTGTTGGCCAACGAATAAATTCCACATGCTCCGGCTTCCAGCAAAACGTTCGGAAAACCCTCGTAGCGGGAAGACAAAACAAATAAATCGGCAAATTTCAGAAACCCGTACGGATTGCTCTGCTGACCATGGAAAACAACGTGCTCCAGAGCATATTCCTCTTTTAGTTGATGTAGCACTTCCCTATCTTTTCCGTCTCCTAAAATATGAAGTTTTATTTTTTCATTTTTTAGATGGGTAAAAACTTTCAGGAGCAAATCAAAACCTTTTCTTGCAGACAAATTCCCGATGGCCACCACATTCTTAAAATCCTCTGTAAAACCTTCGGGAAGGTTTGAAATAGCCAATCTTTCTTCAATAAAATCAAAATCTACCGGATTGTTGATTTTAAGAGTTTTTTCTCTCTTGATCTTGAAATTCTCTATCAAATCATGCTGCATATCATCACTTTGGCAGATGATTTTGTGGTAATTATTATAAAATTTGTAGAAAAAACGGATTTCTTTCCTCGTTACATGCTGAGATACCACATTGGTTTCCCGAGCAATAAATTGGGTTTTTGGAAAAAACTTGATAAATAAGGATAAATAAGCATTTACTTCCCCAAAACCTGAAAAAACAACCTCGGGCTTTCGTTTTTTAATTTCCTTTAAAATAGGAAACAATGAATGACGAATGCGAGGAGTTTGGATATCGATAATTTCAATATCTTCTTTCAAAATCTCCAAATAGCCGCCTTCTTTCCTGAGCAGGAGAATACTTACTGCAAATTTTTCTCGAGGCAAATGATTGGCAATTGTGGTTACAATTCGCTCAGCACCACCTCTGTTCAAATCAGGAAGAATAAATATAACGGACCTTTTTTTCATGGGTATTTTTTTCAAAAAAAACTTTGCCAAGCTTGTGTCCTGACAAAGTTAAATTCATTTACCTTTCAACCAAGTTTACTGTAAAACTTCTGCGATGTCGGAATTGCTGTTATTCAACAAATGGGTTGTAAGCAGTCTGCTTTGTTGTTGATCAAAAAAGATATACCACGTATTGGTATCGTCTACCATATAGCGAATGTATTTTTCTCCAAATTCTTTGTATTTTTCGGGAGTACTGATGCCCTTCTCTACATTTTCGATGACAAAATCGTACACCTTATCTGCCAATACACTCACCTCTTGCTGAGAACCAAATCTTTTTTCTCTGTACAAAATATTCAGTTGCCCATCTAACTGATGAACAAATTTCTTGGACCATGCTATTTCTAATCTCTCCACCATTTTTCTATTTTATTGGTTGTTTGTTCTTTTGCTTGCTCTAAAGTGAAGGCTTCTTCGAATTTTTCATTGAATTCGAAAGTGTATTTATCGTCAAACGAAAAATAATTTTCTCCAAACATTGCCTCTTCTTTTGGGCTTATATAAGCATATTTCTTCTTAGGTTTTGCCTCGTTGGATTCTAAAAACGGAACTCCAAATAATTCATTTTTAAAATTGGTAAGGTTTCTGATAATGGTTTCATCGTTCAGGTTAATAATCCACCTTAAAAGTTCAATTTTTTCTTCTAATACTTCTTTGTCCATATATAACCGGTATTTTTTTAGTGTACAAATCTACGATAAGTTTACAAAGAATAGCTGATGATTTTTGATGATATTTGTTATGAAAAAAAACATTTTCTCTGTATGGAAGTGCCTTAGTTGGCTACATCACTTATGAATTTTATTCTCAACATTCTAATTTCTTCATCACTTAAATCATCTGAAAACTCTGCACAGATAACTTTCATGCTGTCGCTTTCCGAGGATTTCATAAAATCCATAAATTCTTCTACCAAATCTTCATCAAAATTTTCATCAATATAATAATCAATATTCAATTTAGTGCCTTGGTATACAATGCTTTCCATCTCGGAGAGCAACTCGTCCATACTGATGTTTTTTGCCTTGGCAATATCGTCTAAATCTATCTTCTTGTCGGTGCTTTGGATAATGAAAACCTTGTGGCTTGATTTGTTTGCCACTTGTTTTAACACCATATCCTGAGTCCGCTCGATTTCGTTTTCCTCTACATATTGCTTGATGAACTCGGCAAAGTCTTTTCCATATTTTTTTGCCTTTCCCTCTCCCACTCCATATACTTTCCCAATTTCCTCTATACTAATGGGGTATTGCACCGTCATATCTTCCAAACTTGGATCCATAAACACAGTGTAAGGCGGAATACCATATTTTTTGGCAACGGTTTTGCGCAATTCTTTGAGCTGGTTGAAGAGTTTTTGATCCAAGCCTCCACCCGATTGTACTTGTACTTGATCGCTGTCTGCTTTGGTTTGAGCCAAGTCGTATTCTCTATCTTCTGCAATCATAAAGGGTTTTTGCTCTTTAAGAAAGGCTTTCCCTTTTTCGGATAATTTCAAAACACCATAGGTTTCGATGTCTTTTCGTATAAAATCTTGTACGGTTGCCTGTCTTATAATACTTTTCCAGTAATTATCGGATTGGTCTTTACCTTTGGCAAAATAAGGAGAATTTTCTAATTTATACGATTTGGTTACGGGGTTTTCCTTGCCTGTGATTATAGAAATTAAATCTTTTGTTCTGAATTTTTCCTCCAAATCTTTAATCATGTCTAAGATTATTTTCAAATCTTTGGAAGCATCTTTCAAGGTAGGTGGATTTATGGCATTGTCGCACATATTGGCTCCTTCGCCATTTACAGGGTCAAATTGTTCTCCAAAATAGTACAGTAAATATTGTCTTCTGCTCATAGAGGTTTCTGCATAGCCTACCACTTCGTTGAGAAGCTGTAAACCAATCTCTCTCTCCGAAACGGGTTTTTGAGCCAGAAATTTTTCTAATTTCTCAATATCTTTCGGATCATAAAACGCCAAGCAATAGCCTTCTCCGCCATCTCTTCCTGCTCTTCCTGTCTCTTGGTAGTAGCTTTCGAGAGATTTGGGAATGTCATAGTGGATTACAAAACGAACATCTGGCTTATCAATCCCCATTCCAAAAGCAATGGTTGCTACAATAACATCGGCTTCTTCCATCAAAAATTTATCCTGATGGGAAACTCTTGTTTTAGCATCTAAACCTGCATGATAAGGCAAAGCATTAATACCATTAACCTGCAAAAGCTGGGCAAATTCCTCTACTTTTTTCCTACTTAAGCAGTAGACAATACCCGATTTGCCTTTGTTTTGATTGATAAATTTTACGATTTCTTTATCGATATTTACCTTGGGGCGAACTTCATAAAACAAATTGGGACGGTTGAAACTTTCTTTGAAAACTTTGGCATTATTCATGCCCAATGTTTTCTGAATGTCTTCTTGCACCTTGGGAGTTGCCGTAGCAGTAAGGGCAATAACGGGAACATCGGCTATTTTGTCGATAATAAGTTTAAGATTGCGGTATTCGGGTCGAAAATCGTGTCCCCACTCCGAAATACAATGGGCCTCATCTATAGCAACAAAAGAAATTTTGACTTCTTTTAAGAATTCCAAATACTCTTCTTTTATCAAACTTTCCGGAGCTACATAGAGTAGTTTTGTTTTGCCGGATTTTATGTCATCCATTACGGTTTTGGTCTGCGTCCTATTGAGCGATGAGTTGAGTACATGGGCAATGCCTTCATCTGAAGAAAGTCCGTTTACTGCATCTACCTGATTTTTCATCAGAGCAATTAGAGGAGATACTACAATGGCAGTTCCTTCGCAGATAAGAGCAGGTAATTGATAACAGAGAGATTTCCCACCTCCGGTAGGCATTAAAACAAAAACATCTTTACCTTCAAGAAGCGTAGATATAATTTCTTCTTGTTGCCCTTTGAATGTAGAAAAACCAAAATACTTTTTAAGAGAACCCTCTAAGTTCACGTGATTTGTATTCATCTTTTAGTTTTAGTTTACTAAATTTGCATTTTACCAAAGGTAAATAATTTAACATAACAAAACAATTTTCTTTTGAAAAATATTGATTTACTCACATTAGCCAAAAATGCCATCTCAATAGAGATTTCCGAATTAGAAGCCCTTAAAAATCGCCTCGGTGAAGAGTTTTTAAAAGCTGTAGAAATCATTCATAAAGCCGAAGGCAAACTCATTATTGTAGGTATTGGAAAAAGTGCTCATGTCGCGAATAAAATTGTTGCTACACTTAATTCTACAGGAACACCTGCACAGTTTTTGCACGCAGCAGAAGCTATTCATGGAGACCTTGGAGTGATTCAAAAAACAGATGTGGTACTCTGCATCTCAAATTCAGGAAGTTCCCGGGAAATTAAAAACTTCCTCCCTATCTTAAAGAATATTCTTCTGCTCTGATAGGTGTTACAGGTAAGCCCAAAAGTCATTTAGGTTTAGCTTCTGATGTCGTTTTGAATACCTCTGTAGAAAAAGAAGCCTGCCCCAACAAATTGGCTCCCACAAGTTCTACTACGGTACAAATGGCTTTGGGAGATGCTTTGGCTGTTTGTTTAATGGAAATTAATGGTTTTAAGGAAGAAGATTTTGCGAAATTTCATCCGGGAGGAGCTCTGGGTAAAAATCTTACTGCACGAGTAGAGCAGTTTTTATCTCCCAACAAACCTCAAGTGGAAGAAAATTCGACCATAAAAGAGGTTATTTTCTCGGTAAGTGCATCGAAACACGGTATTACAGTTGTACTGAATGAAGGAAATATTGCCGGTGTAATTACCGATGGTGATTTACGAAGAATGCTACTGAACCGAGACAATATTTCGGGAATCTATGCCAAAGACATTATGAGCAGAAATCCAAAAACCATAGAAAAAGATATTTTAGCAAAAGAAGCCCTACAAATTTTAAAACAAAATAATATTGGGCAACTTATTGTTACTGAAAACGGGCATTATTTCGGCATTATAGATATTCATAAACTGTTAGATGAGGGAATTAACTAATCTGAGTTCGGAATAGGTTATAGAGCTACCAAGTTTTGTACTTAGTTACGTCTAATCTTAAACCAATTTTGGTTGAACTTAAAAAAGCAAAATGAATTAAAAAATCATTATAAAAGCCATCTGCAGAGCAGATGGCTTTGTTATATTTAGGTGATTTAGATAACAAAAATAAACCTTGTTAAGACAGAAACTTAACAAGGTTTTTTAAACTAAAAATATAGTACTTAGTTTATTGTATCTAAACCTCTTTTCTTTAACAGGGCTTTGTTATTGGGTTCACTTCCCCTGAATTTGATGTACAACTTCATAGGGTCTTCTGTTCCTCCTTTTTCCAAAATATTTTTTCTGAAAGATTGAGCTTTTACTGGATTGAAGAGTTCTGTAGATTTAAACTGATCGAAAGCGTCTGTATCTAAAACTCCCGACCATATATAACTGTAATAGCCCGAAGCATAACCTCCCGCAAATATATGTCCGAAATGTGTTGCTCTATGTCTTGGTACTATGGAACTGATTAACCCATGTTTTTTCATTGAGTTTTTCTCAAAATCTGCAGCATTTTTGGTTGCTATAGGACTGGTAATGGTATGGAAATCCATATCCAAAAGAGCCGATGCCAAAAATTCTGCTGTTTCGAATCCCTGACCGAAGGTTCCTGCTAATTCCAATTTATCAATCAAAGCATCAGGAATTACTTGGTTGGTTTTATAATGTTTGGCGTACATTTTCATCACCACAGGATCTGTAGCCCAGTTCTCCATAATTTGCGATGGTAGTTCTACAAAATCTCTTGGAACACTGGTTCCTGCCTGACTTTTGTGTCTCACGTTAGACAATAACCCGTGCAAAGCATGCCCAAACTCGTGGAAATAGGTTCTTACCTCATCCATACTGAACAAAGCCGGAGCTTCCGCAGTAGGCTTCGAGAAATTACAAACAATAGAAATTACAGGATAAGTTCTTTTACCATTCAGCATGCCCTGAGGTTTATAAGAAGTCATCCAGGCACCACCTCTTTTGGATTCTCTCGGGAAAAAATCCATAAATAGCAGTCCAATTGTAGTTCCGTCTTTTTCTTTAACTTCCCAAGCTGTAGCTTCGGGGTGGTAGGTAGGAATATCGTTTTTTCTTTCGAATTGTAAACCGTACAGGTTTTTGCAAACCATGAAAATTCCTTTGGTTACATTATCTAAACTGAAATAAGGTTTTAGTTCTTGCTCATCGAGATTAAATTTTGCTTTTTTGAGTTTTTCGGAATAAAATCTCCAATCGTATGGCTGTACATCACCCGAAATTCCGTCTTTTTGCATCATGGCTTTTATTTCGGATTCTTCCTGTTTTGCTTTTACCAAAGTAGGTTTCCACAAATCTTCCAAAAATTGAGTCACTTTTTGTGGTGTTTTTGCCATAGATTCTTCCAAAACATATTGCGAGTGATTTTCGTATCCTAAGATTTTGGCTTTTTCTAAACGAAGATTTGCCATTTTTATAGCTATTTCGTTGTTATCATTGGTATTTTGGTTGTTTCCACGATTCACGTAGGCAGTCCAAAGGTCTTTTCTTAAAGCTCTGTCTTCGCAATATTGCAGGAAAGGAACCACGTTGGAGTAGGCTAAAGTAAATATATAACTTCCCTCTTTTCCTTTCTTTTTAGCTAAATCAGAAGCACTTTGTAACAAATCGTTTGGTAATCCTTTCAATTTGTTTTTGTCAGAAACTACCAACTCGTAGCCATTGTTTTCGGCTAAAGCATTTTGACCAAATTTTAGAGTAAGAGCAGATAATTCTGTATTGATTGCTTTTACTTTTTCTTTTTCTTCTGCTGTAAGTTTGGCTCCACTTCTTACAAAACTCTTGTAGAGATCATCTAAGAGTTTGTAGTCATCTGTAGGTAAGTTAAGCTGGTTTCTGCTATTCCAAACGGTTTGTATCCTATTGAACAACTGTGCATTAAGATAAATATTGTTGTAGTGTTTTGATAAAACAGGAGACATTTCTCTTGCCAAAGCCTGCATGGCATCGTTAGTTGCTGCTCCATTTAGGTTCCCGAAAACGGTAGAAACATGCCCAAGTCTCTCTCCTGCTTTTTCGAATGCTAAAACAGTATTCTCAAAAGAGGGCTGAGCCGTATTGTTGGCAATAGCATCTATTTCTTTTATATGCTCTGCAATGCCGGTTTCGTATGCGGGTTTAAAATTTTCTAAGCTAATTTTTTCGAAGTTAGGCGAATTAAACTTATTGTTCGCCGAAATAAATAACGGGTTTATCTCTGCTGTTTCCATTTTCTGTTGATTGGTTGCACAGCTTGTGAGTGCCACAGCTGCGATAGGAAAAATTACTTTCTTCATTTTTTTTGTATTAATTAATATTCACATAATTCATCTGTCTCATAATCCACGAATGCTTTGAACGCAAATAAGCCGACGGATTTTTGGGATCGTATTTTTTAGGATTAGGTAAAATACAGGCAATCCATGCAGCTTCGCTTTTGGATAAATTCTTTGCCGATTTTTTGAAATAATACCGAGACGCTGCCTCTACTCCAAAAACTCCCTGCCCCATTTCTATAGAATTAAGATACCGCTCCAAAATGATATCTTTGCTCCAAATCATTTCTATAACAAAGGTATAAACCGTTTCAAGACCTTTACGCAACCAGCTTCTGCCATTCCAAAGAAAAATATTTTTGGCAGTTTGCTGAGAAATTGTACTGCCTCCTCTTATGGTTTTTCCTTTTTCGTTATGCTTTAGGGCTTTCTGAATAGCATCGAAATCGAAACCACTATGGTTGTAGAAATTTTGATCTTCGGAGGCAATAACGGCTTTTTTTACATTGCTTCCCATTTCATTGAAGTCTACATAATCTCGATCTAATTTTTGATAAAGAATAAGACCTTCTATCTGAGTCCAAGTAATAATAGGATTAAAAAAACGTCCCCAAATAAGTGCTAAAATATTGAGGATAACCAGTACGTAAAGTATTTTCTTTAAAATTCTGAACATAGCACAAAAGTAAGGAAAATCTTATAAATGTCTGAGAAGCTCATTTTTTTGTTTAGAAAGGTCGATTCTCAGTACATGACAAAAAAATGAAGATTACTTTTAAATATTCAAAAAAAATAGATTTAATATTTAACCTAAAAAACTACGGTTTCAAAAAGCTAAGAAACTTCTTTATGGCTTCGAAACGGTGGCTTATCCTATTTTTTTCCTCGGATTTCATTTCGGCAAAAGATATTTCATAGCCATCAGGAATAAAGATAGGATCGTAGCCAAAGCCTTTTTCTCCTTTCCTCTCTGTTGCAATGTTTCCGTAAACCCTTCCTTCGAAGTAGTTTTCGCCATGTTCGTCTACCAAACACATCACGGTTACAAAATAAGCTCTTCGGTCTTCTACATTCTTCATTTCAGACAAAACTTTATCCATATTTGCCTCAAAATCGTGTTTTCCTGCGTATCGTGCAGAGAAAATTCCCGGTCTGCCATCTAAAGCCGGAATTACCAATCCGCTATCGTCTCCTACACTTGCTTTTCCTGTTTTTTGATAACAATACAGGGCTTTTATTTTGGCATTTTCGTGAAAAGTGGTTCCGTTTTCTTCAATCTCTTCAAAAATTTGGACATCTGTTAAACTTTTTACTTGAAAATTTTTACCCAAAATTTGGGCGATTTCTTCTTTTTTATGTTGATTGTGGGTGGCTAATAGAATTTCCATTTATTGAGAGGTTTCTTGTGGTTCTTTGGTAAATGATGTATAAAATGTAGAAAATATAACAATTCCTAATGCTAGAGACAAAGAAGGGCCAATTCCTACTATTTCATAAAAATTTTCGGCATCGGTATATAGTATCACAAGTATAGAGAGCAAATTGTTGAGTGCGTGCAACACAATAACGGTAAGAATAGATTCTGTTTTGAAATACACCAACCCCAAAACCATTCCCAACAGCAAAGCCCCTACAAACTGCCAAGGATTACCATGAACGATGGCAAAAACTAAAGAGGATATCCATATGGCATTGTTGGGCAGTACACCTTTGTTGATCAGGCCCTTTAAAATAATACCTCTGAATAATATTTCTTCTAAAACAGGAGCTAAAACCACCACCATAAGGTACATTACCAAATGATCTTGAGAAATAAAATTCATCTGTTTTTGAAAATCGTGAAACAAATCGCCCCATATTTGTCCTTCGGTAGGAATAAGATTGCTGAAAGCCTCTGCAATTAAAATCATACCGAACATCATGGGTAAAATGGTGAAAAAATCCTTTAAAGAACAAAACTTAAGATGAAATCCTAAATTTTGCTTGTGTGGTTTTAAATAAAAGTAGTGAAATATAACAATAGGAAAGCCTATTGTAAGAGCATTGAGCAATAGAAATGCCCACTTGTGATTCAGTAAATTAATGCCAAATAAATTCTGGATACTGCCGTGGAGAATTCCTATGATTATAGAAATTGAAACAAATCCAAAGCTCAAATAAAAAATACCTTTACCATTTAAAACAAAATGCTGGGTGTCCGGGGTTTTCTCCATAGAGCAAATATAAACAAAAGCCTGCCAAACAGGCAAGCCTTTGTATATGATAATTTGAAAAGTCTACAGATTCTAAAAAATCTCTTTTCTAATGATATTTTGCGAACGCTCCGGACCTACAGACACTAAATACACATTGATGCCTAAATATTTCTCGATAAATTCAATATATTTTTGTGCGTTAGCAGGCAGTTCATCGTACGAACGAGCTTTGGTAATGTCTTCCGACCACCCCTTGAGTTCTTCATAAATAGGCTCGTAATGGTACAATTTGGTGGTTGAAGAAGTAAAATAATCTATAATTTTACCATCTTCTGTTTTGTAATGTGTAGCAATTTTCAGCGTATCCAAACCGGTTAAAACATCTAATTTGGTAATTACCAAATTATTGATACCGTTAATCATACAGGCGTGTTTTAAGGAAACCAAATCCAACCAACCTGTTCTTCTTGGTCTTCCTGTTGTTGCTCCAAACTCAAAACCAACCTGACGAATTTTTTCGCCCAATTCATTATCCAACTCGGTAGGGAAAGGGCCGTTTCCTACTCTTGTTGTGTAAGCCTTTGCTACACCAATAAGATTTTGCAAAGCAGTCGGCGGAACGCCCGCTCCCGTGCAAACGCCTCCTGTAGATGGCGAGGAGGAAGTTACGTAAGGATAGGTTCCGAAATCAATATCCAACATCAAAGCCTGAGCTCCTTCAAATAGAATATTTTTCCCCTCTTTTATGGCTTCATTTAGTTCCAGTTCTGTATCTACAATTCGGTCTTTCAGTCTTTCGCCGATAGCTAAAAACTCGTTGTAGATTTCATCAAAACTTAGAGTGGGTTTGTCAAAATATTTCTCGAAAAGGTTATTTTTTATTTTGAGGTTTTTCTCTATTTTTTCTTTTAGTACTTCAGGATTCAGAAGGTCAATCATTCGTATTCCTACCCTTGCAATTTTATCTTCGTAGCAAGGTCCAATTCCTTTTTTGGTAGTACCAATCTGTGTTCCGCCTTGTTCTTCTTCTCTGTAAGTATCCAAAAGGATATGATACGGCATAATTACATGAGCTCTACGGCTGATGAAAACATGATCTGTTCTCATGCCTTTTTCTTCAATTTTTCCTATTTCTGAGATAAAGGCTTTTGGGTCAACTACGACACCATTTGCAATGACACATTTCCCTTTGCACTGCAAAACACCCGATGGCAAAAGATGCAGAACAAATTTCTCATCTCCTACATATACGGTATGCCCCGCGTTGTTACCTCCTTGAAAACGAACAACATAATCAGACTTAGCTGAAAGAACATCCGTAATTTTTCCTTTGCCTTCGTCTCCGTACTGAAGACCCACGACTACGTAAGTTGACATATAATTTTAAGTTTTAATGATGATTTTACAAAAATAGTTTATAATTATTTGGTAAACAAAATATGTACTGAAATCTTATTAACATTTGTGTACTCATTCTTTGTCCCAAAAAAATCCCCGAAAAATTCGGGGAGATGATATTTAGAGCTGCTTATCCTTTCAGAATATCGATAATTTGTTCTGCCAGAGAGCTTCCGATTCTATCTTGTGCTTCATTGGTAGAGGCTCCGGTATGTGGAGTCAACGAGATTTTGGCATGAGACAATACCTCTTTGGAAGGTATAGGCTCATTGATAAACACATCTAAACCAGCAAAGGAAACTTTTCCGCTATCCAAGGCTTCTACTAAAGCCGCCTCATCTATTACTCCGCCTCTGGCACAGTTGACGATAGCCACACCGTTTTTCATTAAATCAAATTCTTTTTTGCCGATTACATATTCTTTTTGAGCAGGAACATGAAGGGTGATAAAATCGGCTTGTTTAATGACTTCTTCTAAGGGTTGTGTTTTGATTTCGAAATCAACCGACTGTCCGTTAAAAAATGTTACTTTCACGTCTACTTTTTCAAAAAAACTATCGGCAGCTACTACGTTCATTCCAAGTCCCAATGCGATTTTAGCTACTTCCTGCCCTATTCTGCCTATTCCTATAATTCCTATAGTTTTTCCTCTTAACTCAACTCCTTTGGTATAGTTTTTTTTGAGTACTGCAAATTGAGTGTCTCCTTCTACCGGCATTTTTCGGTTGGCATCTGTTAAAAATCTGCACCCCGAAAACAAATGAGCAAAAACTAACTCCGCTACCGATGCCGAAGATGCTGCAGGTGTATTGATAACACTAATTCCTTTTTCCCGAGCGTATTCTACATCAATATTATCCATACCAACGCCTCCTCTGCCAATAATTTTTAGGCTTGGGCAAGCGTCTATAAGGTCTTTGCGTACTTTGGTAGCACTACGTACCAATAGTGTACGGATACCGTGTTGGTTGATGTAATTTATTAATTCTTCTTGTGGAACCTTGGTGGTAATGACTTCGAAGCCTGCTTTTTGCAAACCATCAATTCCGGATTGGTCTAAACCGTCATTTGCTAAAACTTTCATTTTTTTATTTTTTGTTTGAAAATATATTTACTTTTTTAAAATATCCAAAGGCTGTATAAGTTTTTATCGATATGTTTCTATTTTCCTCAGCATATCCACTCTTAATTCCAATCACAATACTCCTATTTTTTCTTTTAATGTATTTCTGTACGCCAACAATCTTAGTGCATTGAACACTACAACCACCGTAGAACCTTCGTGAAGCAAAACAGCCAATCCCATTTCCGCAAGACCAAATAAAGATGCAGGAATTAAAAATACAATCATACCTAAACTTATAATAAGGTTTTGATTGATTATTTTCTTGGATTCTCTACTGAGCCCAATAACAAAGGGTAGATTCTCGATTTTATCGGAAAGAAGTGCGACATCGGCAGTTTCCAAGGCAACATCTGAACCTGCTACCCCCATAGCAATACCTACATCACTGGTTGCCATTGCAGGAGCATCGTTCACGCCGTCTCCTACCATTGCAATAGTTTCACCTTGTTGTTTGAATTGTTTAATGATTTTCAGCTTGTCTTCGGGCATCAGATTTCCCATAATGTGTGTAATGCCAATTTCTTTTCCTATGGTATCGGCTACTTTTTGATTGTCTCCCGACAACATCATTAATTTTGATATTCCTAATTTTTTCAAATTAGAAATTACGGATTTTGATGCCGGACGCAAATCATCTAACAGAGAGACAATTCCTATTATTCCTTTTTTATCGGTAGCCACAATCATGGTGGTATGCCCTAAGGAGTGTAGATTTTCTAATTGAGAATTTTCGGCTTCATTTAGGCTGAATCCTGCATCATCCATCAATGAGCGGTTTCCTATGAATATTTTGTTGTTATTGAAAACAGCTGTAATTCCTTTACCATTTACATTACTTATATTCTCTGCCACTACATCGTGCTCTCCCTCTATGAGTTCTTCGCACTTTTTGGTAATAGCTTTTGCTAAAGGATGAGGACTTAATCTTTCGACAGAGTAAAGAATATCTATCAGCTCTTCTTTTGATGTGTTGTAATTGAAGATATTTTTAACCGTAGGGACGCCTGCGGTTAAAG
The DNA here is from genome assembly GCA_017995195.1 of Cloacibacterium sp. Classification (GTDB taxonomy): domain Bacteria; phylum Bacteroidota; class Bacteroidia; order Flavobacteriales; family Weeksellaceae; genus JAGOJI01. The sequence continues at coordinate 4,798 of JAGOJI010000041.1, read as the reverse complement.
TTCCTGTTTTATCGAATGCAACAGCTGTTAAGCTGCCTAATGCTTCCAAGGCTCTACCTCCTTTTATAAGAACTCTTTCTTTCGCTGCACGGGCAATGCCACTAAGCACCGCACTGGGGGTAGAAATAGCCAGTGCACAAGGGCTTCCGGCTACTAAAACCTTCATTGCTCTGTAGAAACTTTCACCAAAAGTTTCGTCTGTCACCAAAAATGAAAAACATAGTAAAATAACAAAAACCAAAATAGCAGGTACGTAATATTTTTCTATTTTTTTAGTGAATTGCTGTGTTGGTGATTGTTGAGATTCGGCTTCGTTGACCATTTTTATGAGTCTGGATACGGTAGAATCTGCTGCGATTTTGAGTACTCTTATCTCAAGAGCATTATCCCCATTGATGGTTCCTGCAAAAACTTTGTGTTTTTCATCAATCAAATTAAGTAAGAGTTGTTCTTCATTTTTTAGCTTTTCGGAAATTGGCGACTTTTCAACAGGAACGCTTTCTCCGGTTATAGGAGCTTGATTTACACTGCTGAACCCCTCAAGCACTACTCCATCGACCGGGATTTTGGTGCCGGTTTTCACAACAACAACTTCGTTTACATTGAGCTCTTCTACAGGGATTTCTATCAATTGTCCATCTCGTCTTACGGTAGCCATCGGAGGTGTGAGATTACTAAGAGCCTTTATTTGTTTTTTTGCCTTATCTAAAGCAAAATGTTCCAAAGCATGTCCTAGGCTAAATAAAAATAACAATAAAGCTCCTTCGGAATATTTTCCGAGTATCGCAGAACCTACAGCAGCAAAAATCATTAGGAAATCTATCTCAAACTTCCCTTTCAAAATATCTTGTACAGATTCTACAAATGCGAAATATCCTCCAAAGAAATAAGATAAGGCAAAACTCACAAGTGAGGCGTAGTGGTTGGTTTTAATGGTAGACTCAAACAACACTCCTACTAATAAAAATACCAAGCTTAGAATCGTAAACAATAATTCTGTACTTAATCCGAATATTTTTTTATTTCCTTTTTCAGCAGGCTGGTTCACACACATTGTTTCTATTTTTTCTTTTTGTATTTTGGAGAGGGTAAATTTTATATAGTTTTATAAAACATACAGGTGGTTCGGTATCTTTTTTATTAATCTTTAAAAACCTGTATGGTTACTTTTTTCTCGACCATATCGGTAAATCTGCCTTTGTAGCGGGTAGCCTTTACCAAATGATTATCAATCCAATGATAATTTCCACCTCTTGGTTTCCCCATGAGAACACTATGGTACTTGAAACCATATTCTTTTAGCCAAGTTTCCGTAATTTCTCTTAAATCTTCTGTTCTTGAAGTGAAAAAACAAATGATATGTCCCTCGTCATACCATTTATTAATGGTTTCCAAAGCATCGGGAAAGGGTTTGCAGGTGACCATTCGTTCGGGTTCTTCATTGGGAATGTCATCGGTAATGGTTCCGTCAATATCAATCAAATAATTCTTTGTATCGCCCTTCAGTACTGGGCTGATGTGTTCAATGTACTCTAAATTCATGGTTGTTGTTTTTTTGACGTAACAAAAGTAAGTATTTTTTCATGATTATTTAAATGATAAAAAACAATAAATATTGTTTAAATTTGTGCTCATTAATTATGGAAGAAAAAGTTGTATTAATTACACCCAACGACGAGATAGTGGGACTTATGGGCAAAATGGAAGCCCACCAAAACGGAATACTCCATAGAGCTTTTTCGGTTTTTTTGTTTTCCCAAGACGGAAAAATGCTTTTACAGAAACGAAGTCCCAACAAATATCATTCGCCCAACCAATGGACCAATGCTTGTTGTTCGCACCCCAAAACGGACGAAACGTACCTTGAAGCAGCCAACAGAAGATTACAAGAAGAATTGGGAATTGAGTGTCTATTGACAGAAAAATTCCATTTCATCTACAAAGCCGATGTAGGCGGTGGACTTTGGGAACATGAGTTGGATCGTGTATTTGTAGGAGTCTACGAAGGAAAGTTCAACTTGAACCCCAGTGAAGTTTCGGAGGTACGCTACATTTCTTTCGAAGATTTGGAACAAGAAATGGCTAAAACTCCAGAATTATTCACCGAATGGTTTAAAATTATTCTAAAAGAATACAAAGAACGTTTGTAATAAAAAACTTCAAAAGATTTTAAATTTTGAATTAAATGAGTAACAACCCTAAATAATTAAATGATAAAATGGACAAAAGAACCGCCTTATTCGACAAACATGTTTCCTTAGGAGCCAAAATAGTACCTTTTGCAGGTTTCGAAATGCCTGTACAATATTCCGGCGTTACAGAAGAACACTTTGCCGTTCGTGAAAAAGTAGGTATTTTCGATGTATCCCACATGGGACAATTCTTTATAGAAGGTGCCGGTTCCAAAGAACTTCTGCAATTTGTAACGACCAATAATATTGATACTTTAGAAGACGGGAAAGCTCAATACTCTTGCCTTCCCAACGAACAAGGAGGTATTGTAGATGACCTTATTGTATACAAAATGGCCGATGAGAAATATTTTGTAGTTGTGAATGCCTCCAATATTGAAAAAGACTGGAAACATATCTCCAAATACAACTCTTTTGGTGCAAAAATGACTAATGTTTCCGATGAAATGTCACTTATCGCTATACAAGGTCCCAAAGCTACCGAAACTTTACAAAAACTTACACAAACTCAGCTTTCCGATATTCCTTATTACCATTTTACCGTAGGTACTGTGGCAGGCGTAGAAGATGTGATTATTTCCAATACCGGCTATACCGGATCCGGCGGATTTGAGTTGTATTTTAAAAATGAATTTGCGGTAAAACTCTGGGAGGAATTAACCCAAGCCGGTGAAGAATTTGGGCTTATCCCTTGTGGATTGGCAGCCAGAGATACCTTGAGATTAGAAAAAGGATTTTGCCTGTACGGAAACGATATTGATGATACTACTTCTCCCATAGAAGGAGGATTGGGCTGGATTACAAAATTTGATAAAGATTTCGTAGCCAAAGAAATTATTGAAAAACACAAAACCGAAGGCACCTCAAGAAAATTAGTAGGATTCGAGATGCAGGAAAAAGCCATTCCAAGACACGACTATATCGTGGTAGATGTCAACGGAAAAGAAATAGGCAAAGTGACCTCCGGAACCATGTCTCCTTGTAAAAAAATAGGTTTAGGCATTGCCTATGTGGTCAAAGAACACAGCAAAATAGGCTCAGATATATTTATCCAGATCAGAAACAAAAATATTCCTGCCAAAGTAGTAAAAACACCTTTTGTATAATACGAGGATTAAAAATAATAAATCAAGCAACCGCATGTCGGTTGCTTTTTTGCTTACAAAAATCATGTTAAAACTATCATAAAAATATATTTTCAATGCTTTTATTGTTTAATTTTGACCCCAATAAATTTTAATATAAAATTGCCGTTTAGCATTTTACAAAAGCATCTAAGGCAATTTCAAAGTATAAAATAAATATCTACCTATGAAAAAAATTCTTGCAATTGCTCTATTCGGTGTATTTGGGTTGGTTTTCTCCCAATCCGACACCACTATTAAATATGTACCCGTTATCTCAAAAGATACCATTACCACAAAGGCTTACCTCTATACAAGTGCTCTGAGCAGAGGAAAATTTAATCCTATGGTTTTGGATAAGCAATTTAAAATTGGAGAAAGAAGACAAACCGTAAAAATACGAGAGAAAGACGTAGCCTATCTTGAGTTTACCGACAAAGAAATGAATAAAAGGGTTTTCCAACAAGTTCCTGAATTAGGCGTAGAAGGCAACCTTTTTGAAGTAATGACCAAAGGTAAAGTGACTTGGTACAGAGACTATTTCAACTACAAAATGGATGCTTGGGATCAAACCTACAGCCATGCCGACTATTTTGTAAAAGATAAACAAATTATAAAAATACCTGTAAAAGGAAAATATAAAGCCCGCCTAAGAGAGCTTTTGGCAGACAAACCTGAACTGATGGTAGAAATAGATAATCTGGTAAACGATTTCGATATTTTAGAAATCTTACAGAAATATAACAGGTTATAAAATCAATAAAGCGACCCGAAATTGGGTCGCTTTATTTATGAGAAATAAGCTCTTAATGCCTCTAAATTGCTCTTTTCGTTTCCTACAAAAATACGGGTATCTGTAATGAATACAGGACGTTTCAAAAAACTATAATGCTCTACAATTAATTTTTTGAAATCCTCTTCCTTCAAAGATTTTACATCTATCCCTCTTGCTTTTATTTGAGTAGATTTTTTACTGAATAATGCTTCATAAGATTGGGCGATTTCGTACATTTCCTGTAATTCTTTTTCGGAAACATTTTCAGATTTTAACTCTCGTAGTTGCCAATCCGACAAATCAAATTCAGACATAATTTTCTTGCACGTACTGCATGTCTTCAAATAAAATACCTTTTTCATTTTTCTTAATTTTAAAACAAATGTAGTTATAAAAACCGTTATTCAGAGCCTGTTTAAATTTGTAAAGTATTTTTAACACTAAGAAACCTTTAGGTTCGGCGAGGCCAAATTAAGGCAGTTTGGCTTAATGTATTTACCTCTCAATCAATTGATTTCTTAAACATTTCCTTAATTAACAGAATGACTTAATGTTAAAAAAAGAAATAAACAAAGTTTATTTAAATTAAGAAAATTGAGGGATTGTATAAAAAACTATTGAATAAAATTTAAACAGCCTCTCAGTGTAATCTACCTGAAAAACAATACCCAAGAAACGCTATTTTTGATTTTAACTATGAGAGGGAT
>JAGOJI010000117.1 GCA_017995195.1 Cloacibacterium sp. | reverse complement strand
GCTATGGGTAGGCGATGCTTTTACCAGCACAAAAACAGTTAGTTTAAGACCGGAATAACCAATAAAACCCGGAAGTGTACTGAAGTACCGCTACAACATTATATCCAATAACGGAAGTTCCAATACTATGGAGGTAAAGCTCAATAGTAATTCGATTTCTAATCTTATTTTTTCAGGAAGCGATTTGTCATCGATTTGGAGAAGCAATTATGTGAATAATGTAGAAGGTTCTGAAATAAAATTTGAATTTATCCCCAATATTTCTGCTAATCCCGGTGGATTGTTTTACCTTAATTATGTTGAAGTTCAATACAAACAAGAGCTCAAGTTCAATAATTCCCAAATCAGTTTTAGGGATTTTAGTATTGTAGAAGGAAGCGGTGATACCTACGGATTTTCGATAAGCAATGCCTCTGAAATCGATCGAGTTTGGGACGTATCAGATCCTACCAGTGCAAAAAAAATAACAAATAAATCGGCTTCTTCCTCTACTTTTGACTTTGGCTATGTTGCTGATAGTAGTATCTTCAATAATGAATTTGTTGCATTCAAACTATCCGCAGCATGGGAACCTCAGTTTGTTGGTAGAATCAATAATCAGGATATATCTGCACTACAAAATATTGATTATCTTATTATTACTAAAAAAGAGTTGATAAGCGAAGCCCAACGACTGGCGAATTACCATAATAGTAAAAATAATTTTAAAACAGCGGTAGTAGATGTAGAGGAAATCTATAATGAATACAGCTCCGGAAGTCAGGATATTACTGCGATACGCGATTTTGTCACCCGTCTCAACAGTCCTACAGGCACTTTGAAATATGTACTTCTTATTGGGGACTCTTCTTTTGATTTTAAAAACAAATTGGGAAAAAATAAAATAGTTTTACCAAGCTACCAAAGCGAATACAGCCTCAATTTGTCGGGCTCTTATATTACAGACGATTATTTTGTAATGACACAGCCTCAAACAAGTACCATGCTGCATCAAGTCCTTCCGGATCTTCCTGTAGGCAGGCTTCCGGCAGAGTCTTTATCTGAAGCTAAAGTGCTTATAGACAAAACCCTTGCTTACTATAACAATCTAAATAACCAATCAACACCTTTTGGAGATTGGAGATTGAAATTGGATTTTGTTGCCGATGACGACAAAGACGGAGGAATACCATTCCACACCATACTCAACGAGAATGCCATAAAACCCACCTTCGAAAACACCAATAACAAAACCGAATACAATGTAAAAAAACTTTATTTAGATGCTTTTCCTGCTGTTTCTACTTCTGCAGGGCAAAGATACCCTTCGGTCAATCAAAAAACTACAGAAGCGTTCTCCAATAGTCTTTTCTTATTCTACCTTGGGCATGGCGGTATCAATGGTTGGGCACAAGAGCGGGTGCTTACCTCATCAGAAGTTTCTTCACTAAATAATTTTAATACTATATATTCTCGCTTTCCTTTGGTATCAACCATTACCTGTGATTTTACGCTTTGGGACAACCCGAGTATATTTTCTGTAGGAGAGCAGGTTATCAAGAAAAATACAGGAGGTGCCGCCACTATGATTACTTCCAGCAGAGAAATAAGTGTAACCTATGGTTTAGGTTTTACGCCGGTATTTATTCATCATATTTTTAATTTTCAGAATGATGACTTCCGCAGATTGGGAGATGCTTACTTAGCTGCCAAACAGCAGTATGGCTTGGTATACGATCATCTTAGGGTGAATTATTTGGGCGATCCTGCCATGAAGCTAAGCCGTCCGAAAAAGAGAATTATTTTGGATAATATTACTCCTAGCAATCAACTCCGAGCATTGGATTTTGTGAAAATTACAGGGCATATCAATAAAGACGATAACAGCAGTATAGATGATACTTTCAACGGAAAAATAATTCTGAATATTTTTGATAAAAAATGGAGTAAAAGTACTCTAAACAATGATGGAAACTTACTCCCTATCCTAAGTTATACAGAAGAAGGAAATCCTATTGTAAAAGCATCGGGAACTGTAGTAAACGGTGTGTTTACGGTTGAATTTTATATGCCTAAAGACATCAACTACGAAGTGGGAGAGGGAAGAATTTTAGCCTATGCTGATAATTTTTCTGAAAAGAAAAATGAAGCCTTAGATGTTTTTGGTAACGAAAAAATACAAATAGGCGGTATCAACGAAAACGGAATTCAAGACCAACAACCTCCTAAAGTTAAACTGTTTATGAACAACACCAACTTTGCTAATGGAGGGATTACCAATGAAAATCCCAACTTTTTGGCTTGTATTACCGATGATACCGGAATCAACTCTACCGGATCGGGCATAGGGCACGATATTACAGCCTATCTTGATGGTGAAGTTGTAAATACTTTTGTTTTAAACGATTTTTATTCTCCGGGAGAAGGAAATGGCTGTGTAAATTCTACTTTAGCCAACTATCAAAAAGGAAATGTAATGTATCCGTTTAAAAATTTAAAGCCCGGCAAACATACATTAACCTTTAAAGTTTGGGACATCAACAATAATTCTGCAACAGAATCGTTAGACTTTATAGTAAAAGATGAGGCATCATATCATTTAGTTGTGAATAAATTGCTAAATTGGCCCAATCCTTTTACCGATAAAACCTATATTCAGTTTGAACACAATTGTGATGATATATTGGATGTAAACGTGCAAATCTATACCATAACAGGAAAGCTGGTAAGAAGTTTTTCGAGCGTTGTGAGTTCAAATCCTTTTATGGAAGGTTATAGAACGCCCAAACAAGCTATAGAATGGGACGGAAAAGATGATTTTGGAGATGCTGTAGGAAAAGGAACGTATATTTACAAAGTATTTGTGAGAAGCCAGAACCAAGAACGATGCAAAGGCAGTGCTACACAAATCGAAAAAATGGTTTTACTGAGATAATAATTTTAACTAAAATACAAATGAATTTAAAAACAAAACTCTTTTGCGGATTAGGTTTAGGTTTAGGAATCTTAGGCTATTCTCAAGACATAAAACCTGTACTTACAGGAGCTCCTTTTTTAAGAATTTCACCCGATGCAAGAGCCGGAGGTATGGGAGACCAAGGGGTAGCAACCACTCCCGATGGTTTTTCTCAGTTTTGGAATGCAGCTAAATATCCGTTTGCTCTCAACTCTTCTTCGGTAAGTGTGAGTTATACTCCTTGGATGGGGAAATTAGTAAACGATACCTTCTTATTGTACGGGTCTTATGCAACTTTTTTGGGAGAGGAAGAGCGTTCTACCCTAAGTGCAAGTATCTATTACTTCAATATGGGAGAGGTTAATCTTACTAGTCTTAGAGCTGATGGAGGTATTATAGATGAGGGAATAGTAAAACCCAATGAATTTTCTATTGACCTTGCTTATGCTCTGAGATTAGCAGATAGTTTTTCAATGGGAGTTACAGGGCGATACATCCGTTCTGATTTCGGAAACTTTAATTCCAATAGTACCCTGAAAGCAGCCAGTACTTTTGCATTGGATATTTCGGGATATTACCAATCTCTTAAACATGCCAGTTTTGGGGAGTACGATGGAAGACTTAGAGGAGGTTTTGCGATACAGAATATAGGACCTAAATTGGACTATACCGGAGATGAACAATCCAGATCATACTTACCAACAACAGCGAGATTAGGATTGGGATACGATTTGTTTTTAGACGAACAAAATCGGTTAAGCCTTACGGGAGAAGCCTCAAAACTTTTGGTTGCCGGCGCCGAATTGGTTAATGATGGCACCAATTCTTACTACGATGTGCCCAATGTAGGAGTAGTAGAAGGAATGGGTAAATCTTTCAAAAACCCTAAAAGTTTTATGTATAGTGGTTCTGTAGAATATTCTTACGATGAGGCTTTTGCTCTGCGAGGAGGATATTTTCATGAAAGTGCTGAGCAAGGCGGAAGAAATTTTGCTACAGTAGGAATAGGTCTCAAATACCAGTCATTTGGTTTGGATATTTCCTACCTTATCAATACTTCTAAAATAAACACTGCTTTAGACAACACGCTACGATTTGGCTTAACATGGAACATCGGTGGAGAAACTCGAAATATGGATCGATAAAATATTTTACCATATACATCAAAAAAAAGCTGCTTAATTCAAGCAGCTTTTTTAAGGCATTGTGGTAAAAAATGGTGCTTTTTTTTAAATTATCGGTACACTTTATGGCTAAGAAAACCTTGCAGTTGGCTACTTTTTGTAAATTTCAAAAAAGGGATAATGAAACCTCTTTCAATATGATTGTTAATTTTATTTGCTGTAATTAGTGATTCAAAATATTTTTAGCACCATTTTTTACCACATTGTCTTTTTTAATTATTAGACAAATTCAGGTTTGTCTATCTTAAAAAGAAGCTCTAAATCAAACTCATAGTTTTGTTATCGCCTTCTACTTCTACTTTTATTACTTCTAATTTGGATAGGGTTTTAGAGGCTTTGTCCCATTTTTTACCCGAAAGTTGAGATTTTTCTTTGATTTCCTGCAAAGACATACTTCCGTTATGAGCTTTCAATAAATTCACAATAAGTTTTTCGTCCTCGCCTAATTCTACCTTAGGCTCGTTTTTTTCCGGTCTCATTTGCGGGAAGAATAGTACTTCTTGAATAGAGGCATTGTTGGTAAGAAACATAATTAATCGATCCATACCAATGCCCAAACCTGCGGTAGGTGGCATTCCATATTCTAAAGCTCTGAGGAAATCTTGATCAATAAACATGGCCTCGTCATCACCTCTTTCCGAGAGAGCCATCTGAGCCTCGAAACGCTCTCTTTGGTCGATAGGGTCATTCAGTTCCGAATACGCATTGGCGATTTCTTTTCCACAAACCATCAGTTCGAAACGTTCGGTTAAACCCTCTTTGCTTCTATGTTTTTTGGTAAGAGGAGACATTTCAATAGGGTAGTCGGTAATGAAAGTAGGCTGAATGAAGTTTCCTTCGCATTTTTCTCCAAAAATTTCATCAATGAGTTTTCCTTTGCCCATGGTTTCATCTACTTCAATTCCAATCGATTGTGCGAAATCATAGAGTTCCTTTTCCGTTTTTCCGGTAATGTCGAAACCGGTAAATTTCTGAATGGCTTCCGTCATCGAAACTCTTGGATAAGGGGCTTTGAAATCTATTTCGTGTTCTCCGAAAGTAGCTTTGGTAGTTCCGTTTACTTGCACTGCACAAAACTCCAGCAATTTTTCGGTGAAATCCATCATCCAATTATAATCTTTGTAGGCAACATAGATTTCCATTGCGGTAAATTCCGGATTGTGCGTTCGGTCCATTCCTTCGTTTCGGAAATTTTTTGAAAACTCATAAACACCATCGAAACCTCCTACAATCAATCTTTTTAGATATAATTCATTGGCAATTCTTAGATACAAAGGAATATCCAAAGCATTGTGATGGGTAATGAAAGGCCTTGCTGCGGCACCTCCAGGAATTGATTGTAATACAGGAGTTTCTACCTCAAAATAGCCGGCTTCGTTGAAAAAAGTCCGCATTGCATTT